>JAIXSD010000410.1 GCA_027484885.1 Rubrivivax sp. | reverse complement strand
AGTTATCTGGTGCCCGCCGCCAGCGCGCCCGCAGCGGCAGCCACGGCCCCCGCCAGCGCCGGCACCAACCCCAGCAGCCTCGAAGCCACCCAGGCCATGCTGGCCCGCCGCGCCCTGCAGATCTGGGACGAGCAACGCCGCCTGCTGGAGCAGGGCTCGCCCAATGCCGCCAGCCTGCGCGCCACCCGCGAGGTCTTTGCCCACCTGCTGCAGGTGCTGGCTTGCGAAGGCACGGCCGGCGAGGGCGCCCTGGTGCCTGAGCTCGATGCCAGTCTGAGCCGCCTGATGCAGGTGCCCGAGAACGCGCCCGCCTTGCTGGCCTGGTCGGCCCAGCACCGCCCGGGCAGCCATGCCAAAGCAGCGGGCACTGGCAACAACAGCCCCCTCAGTGAAGAGCTGGGCAGCGAGGCCGGTTCCGGCGGCAGCGGCCACGGCGATCGCGGCCAGCGCGTGCTCAAGGTCAACCAGGACAAGATCGATCGCCTGATGGGCCTGATCGGAGAGATGGTGGTGGCCAAGAACGCCCTGCCCTACCTGGCCCAGCGCGCCGAGACCTTGTACGGCCAGCGCGACCTGGCCCGCGAGATCAAGACCCAGTACGCCGTCATCAACCGCATCGCCGAGGACATGCAGCACGCCATCATGCAGGTGCGCATGCTGCCGGTGGGCACCATCTTCCAGCGCTTCGGCCGCCTGGTGCGCGACACCAGCAAGCGCCTGGGCAAGGAGGTGCGCCTGGTGATCGAGGGCGAGGACACCGAAGCCGACAAGAACGTCATTGAGTCGCTGGCCGACCCGCTGATCCACATCCTGCGCAACAGCCTGGACCACGGCATCGAAAGCCCGGCCCAGCGCCTGACCGCCGGCAAGCCGGCCATGGGCACGCTGCGCGTCAGCGCCCGCCAGGAGGGCGACCGCGTGCTGCTGGACATCAGCGACGACGGCGCTGGCGTCGACACCGAGCGGGTGCGGGCCAAGGCGGTGGAGCGCGGCCTGATCCCGGCCGAACGCGCCGAGCTGCTCAGCGAACACGAAGCGGTGCAGCTGATCTTTCTGCCGGGCTTCTCGACCGCGGACGCGATCTCCGATCTGTCCGGCCGCGGCGTCGGCATGGATGTGGTGCGCGCCGCCGTCGAGCGGGTCAACGGCGTCGTCAGCCTGAGCAGCGAGCGCGGCCAGGGCACACGCATCCGCCTGTCGCTGCCGCTGTCGATGGCGGTGACCAATGTGATGATGATCGAGACCGCCGGCATCCGCTTCGGCGTGCCCATGGACCTGATCATCGAGACCGTGCGCGTGCCGGCCGAAGACATCCACCATTTCAAGAGCGCCCAGACCGCCGTGCTGCGCGGCCGGGTCGTGCCCCTGCGCACACTCAACAGCCTGCTCGACATGCCTTGCGCACCGCGCCTGAACAGCGAAGGCGAACACGCCGTGCTGCTGGTGCGCCTGGGCCAGGAGCCGATCGGCCTGATCGTCGATGAGTTCCACGGCACCAGCGACATCATCCTCAAGCCCCTGGACGGCGTGCTGGCCGGCCTGACCTCCTTCGCCGGCACCGCCCTGATGGGCGATGGCAGCGTGCTCATGATCCTCAACCCCAAGGAGCTGCTGTGATGGCCATCCGATACCTGAAACAACACGCAGCCCTGGACGGCCAGATCAGCGTCGAGGACGCCGAGGCCCTGGCCAGCTGGCTGGGCGAACAGGCCCGCCCCATGGTGGACCTGAAGCGCTGCGAGGGCCTGCACGCCGCCGTGCTGCAGGTGCTGCTGGCCCTACGCCCGCGCCTGAAAACCCCGCCCGGCGACGAACGCCTGGCCCATCTGCTGCTGAGCCTGCCGCGCTGACACGCGGCTCGCCCAGCCCCCTTGAAGCGACACGCAGCGATCACCGAGGAGCCCGCCATGAAGCATATTTTTCTCGTCGACGATTCGGCCACCATGCTGATGAGTCTCAAAGGCACGCTGGAGATCAGCGGCTTCAAGGTGGACACGGCCAGCGATGGCGAGCTGGCCCTGAGCCGCCTGCAGCAGGGCCTGAAGCCCGACCTGATCATCACCGACATCAACATGCCCCGCATGGACGGCATCGCCCTGATCCGCGAAGCCCGCAAGCTGCTGCGCTTCATCCCCATCCTGGCCCTGACCACCGAGAGCCAGCAAGGCAAGCGCGAAGACGCCAAGAAGAACGGCGCCACCGGCTGGCTGGTCAAGCCGGTCGGCGGGGCCGAGCTGCTGTCCGTGATCCGCCAGGTTCTGCCCGGCGCATGAGCGAGGTGCCTCATCATGAAGTTCTCCATGCTCTCCCCCCCGTCGACCGAGGGTGACGCCGGCCTCGAAGGCGACGATGCAGCCGCCTCGCCGGTCTACCGCAAGGCGGCTCGCCGCATCACCCTGCGCCGTGCGGCCCTGGCCGGCTTGCTGCTGCTGGCCTTGCTGCCGGCGCTGGCGCCCGATTGGCTCAGCTACGGTCAGCTGATGTGGTTCGTCGCGGGGCTCAGCCTCGGTTGGGCCGCACGGCCCTGGCTGCAGCAGACTGGCCCGCAGCGCCGCCTGCCCACCGATGTGGTGGCCCAGGACATCAGCACCTTGCAGCAGGCCTTTGCCGTGCTCAAGCAGCAGGTCAGCGCCACCATCCAGACCTCGGAGACGGCCGTCATGTCCATGGGTCAGCGCATGGGCCGCGTGCATGAGAACTCGCAAGCCCTGCACACCCGCCTGGTCGATGCGGTCCAGCATTCCGAGCAGCTCTCGGCCGATTCGCTGGCGCAAAGCTCGCGCCATGCCTCGGCGGTGAGCCAGCTGGCCGAGCACCAGCAGCGCTTCGAGGATGCCCGCCAGCATCTGCTGGAGCGCGTGCGCAGCAGCGCCCAGCAGGTGCGCCAGCTGACGCCGCTGGCCACCTTGATCTCCGAGATTTCGCGCCAGACCAATCTGCTGGCCATCAACGCCGCCATCGAGTCGGCCCGCGCCGGCCCGGAAGGCGCCGGCTTCAAGGTGGTGGCCACCGAGGTGCGGCGCCTGTCGGCGCAGACCGCCGATGCGGCCCGCCAGGTGGCCGAGGGCATCGCCCAGGTGGCCGCCGGCATCGACCAGGAGGCCCAGTCCCTGCAGATCCACGCCGGTGAGAGCGCCGCCGCCCAGCTCAACGAAATCGCCCTGCACATCCAGAACATGAGCGCCACCCTGGGCGAGGTCGTGCCCTACCTGAGCGATCTCTCGCACGAGGTCAACGCCGGGGTGGACCGCGTCAGCGCCGACATCATCGACACGCTCGGCGATATGCAGTTCCAGGACATCAACCGCCAGCTGCTGGAGCAGATCAACGAGGCGCTGGGCAGCTTGTCCAACCATTTCTCGCAGCTCTACCAGCTGATCGATGGCCAGGCGCCGCCGCCGCCGGTGCTGCTGGAAGAACTGCTGCAGCTCTGGACCTCGAACTACGTGATGCACTCCCAGCGTGTGGCCCATGCCCTGGCTCTGGGTGGCAGCATCGCCGAGGGCAGCAGTGCCCGTGGCAAGGCCAGCTCGGAAGAGGCCAGCCCGGCCCCGGGCCTGCAGCTGGAAATGGCCGGCGCCAGCGGCCCGCGCATCGAGCTGTTCTGAGCCCCCAGCCGCACCGAGGCCGTTCGATGAACAAGCAGCCCGCCACCACCGCCCTGGTCCTCAGCGGCGGCGGCGCGCGGGCGGCCTACCAGGTGGGTGTGCTCAAGGCCATCACCGCCTTGCGCCGCCAGCACCAGGGCGGGCGCAGCGAGCGCGGCAGCCCCTTCGGTGTGATCGTCGGCACCTCGGCCGGCGCCATCAACGGCGCCGCCCTGGCCTGCCATGCCGACCATTACGACGCCGGGGTCGACCAGCTGGCCGAGGTCTGGTCGCAGTTCAGCGCCGAACAGGTCTACCGCAGTGATGCGCTGGGTGTGGCGCGCAGCGGCGCACGCTGGCTGAGCATGATGTCGCTGGGCTGGGCGCTGGCGCGCTTTCGCCCGCGCTCGCTGCTGGACAACACGCCGCTGGGCGGCCTGCTCAGCCGCCTGGT
>JAIXSD010000648.1 GCA_027484885.1 Rubrivivax sp. | reverse complement strand
GTCCCTGAATCGGTGTTTTATGAATGGGTCGCTGCTTTTTGTTCTGGATGCGACGGTCTGCGCAGCTGCAGGTCGCGCTGTCCGCCGCGGATGGCGGCGGCGGTCAGGCCCGGCACATCAAGCAGCAGGGCCACTTCGCCCGAGCCGAGGATGGTCGAGCCCGCCAGGGCTTTGAGGTGCTGGAAGATGCCCGAGAGTGGCTTGATCACCGTCTGGTGCTCACCCATCAGCCGGTCGACGATCAGGCCCAGCCGGGTCTGGCCGTCACGCACCACCACCACGCTGCGGCGCTGCCGTGCGCCACTGCTGGTGCTGGTTTCGGTACCGTGGGTGTGTGGCGTCATGCCGTAGAAGCGCGCCAGGTCCAGCCAGGGCAGCACTTCACCGCGAAGATTGAAGGTGCCGCTGACGCGCTGCTCGCCGCGCTCGGCTTCGCGCTCGCATTCGGCCGGCACATCGATGCACTCGGCCACCGCCGCCAGCGGCAGCACATAGTTGACGCCACCCACCAGGGTCAGGAACCCATCGATCATGGCCAGCGTCAGCGGCAGGCGGATCTGCGTCAGCGTGCCGCGGCCGACCTGGCTGCTCAGGGTGATGTTGCCGCGCAGGCTTTCGATGCTGCGCTTGACCACGTCCATGCCCACGCCGCGCCCGGACAGGTCGGTGACCGCCTCGGCCGTGGAGAAGCCGGGCAAGAAGATCAGCTGCCAGACCTCGTGGTCGCTCAAGACCTGACCCTCCTGGATCAGCTCGCGCTCGATGGCCTTGTTCAGGATGCGCTCGCGCGCCAGGCCGCGGCCGTCGTCGCTGACCTCGATGACGATGGAGCCGGCCTCGTGGAAGGCGTTCAGCGACAAGCGGCCGGTCGAGCCTTTGCCGGCGGCCTCGCGTTCGGCCGGGGCCTCCAGGCCATGGTCCATGCTGTTGCGCACCAGGTGCATCAGCGGGTCGGCGATGGCGTCGACCATGGATTTGTCCAGTTCGGCATCGCCGCCAGTGACCACCAGCTCCACCTCCTTGCCCAGCTGCTTGGAGATGTCGCGCACCACGCGCTGGAAGCGCGCGAAGGTTTCGCCGATGGGCACCATGCGCAGGGCCAGGGTGCCGTCGCGTGTTTCCTGCACCAGGTCCATGACGCGCGAGTTGGCTTCGACCAGGGCTTCGTTGCCTTCCAGATGGGCAATCATCTGCGCGCCCGAACCGGCGATGACCAGCTCGCCGATCAGGTCGATCAGCCGGTCGAGCTTGTCGGCGCGCACCCGCACGAAGCGCGTGTCGTCCCCAGCGCGGCGATCACGGCCACCTTCGCGGCGTTCACCGATGCCGCTGCGGCGGTCGCGGCCGCGCACGTCGTTGGCGCTTTCGGCGGCGCGCCGTTCGATGTGGGGCACGGGCGCAGCGGCCGGCGTGGTTTCGGCATTCGGCGCGGGGTCCAGCGGCGGGGGCTCAAGTCGCAGCGCAAAGCGCAGGCTCAGCTCGCGCCAGACCTCGAACAGGGCGGCGCGGGCTGCGGCGTCGTCGCCGCAGCGGTGGCTGGCCAGGTCTTCAAATTCGGCCGCGGTGGCGCCCGGGGCGAGGATCTGCACATCGCTGTCGTCGACCGCGAACTCGAACACATCCTCGATCTCCTTGCGGCTGGCCTCGCTGTCAAAGCTCAGCTCGAAGCCGAGGTGGCAGGCCTCGGCATCGAGGGCGTCGAGCGCCGGGATCTCGTCCACCAGGCTGCGAATGGCCCGCACCTGGCCCAGGGTGGCCAGATAACGCAGAAAGGACAGGGGGTCCAGGCCATTGCGCAAGGCGTCCTGCTTGAAGCGCAGGGACAGGTGCCAGCAAGGGCTGGGGCTGCCGGTGCCGGGGGGCGCGTCCTGTCTGGGTGCGCTGGCGGGCGCGTCGGCTGGGGCGCTGGGGGCTGCAGCCCGGCTCGGCGCCACCGGTTGGCCCAGCAAGGCGCGCAGCCGGGTGGCCAGCGCCGCACCGCGGGCTTGCACCTCGGGGTCTTGTTCGCCGCTGCGCACCTCGTCCAGCAGGGCTTCGATCTGGTCGCGGCTCTCCAGCAGGGCGGCCACCACGGGCTCATCCAGCGCGCGCTTGCCGGCGCGTAGGGCTTCCAGCAGGGTCTCGGCCTCGTGGGTGAACACCACCACCGCCTCGCAGCCGAACATGCCGGCCGTGCCCTTGATGGTGTGGGCGGCGCGGAAGGCCGAGTTCAGGCTCTCGTGGTCGCCCGGTTCGCTTTCCAGCACCAGCAGGCTTTGCTCGAACTGGCGCAGCATGTCGAGCGCCTCGTCCAGAAAGCCGGCCCGGGCCACGGCCAGGATTTCGGCATCGTCGTCGCTCATGCTTGTGCTCATGGCTGGCTCTCCTCGGCGGTCTCAAGCGAGGGCTTCATGGGCATCAGCGCGGCATCCAGGCCATAGCAGCTCAGGGCGGCCCGCACCACGCTGCTGGGCTGGACCAGGTGCAACTGCTGCCCCTGAGCTTGCAGGCTGCGGCGGGTGGCCAGCAAGAGCTGGATGCCGGCGCTGTCGAATTCCTGCACCTGGGACAGGTCCAGGCTCAGATCGGCGGGCGGCTCATTCAGCAGCAAGGGCAGCAGGCGCTGCTGCACCTCGCTGGCCTGGGCAATCGTCAGCTCCGGGCCCAGGGCCTGGCAGCGCGTCCCGGAATCAATCGGCGTATCGGACATGGGCAACATCCTCTGCACGCGTGGCCGGCAGGCTCGCCGGCGGGAGGCTCAATGCCTGCGCAAAGCCGGCTCAGACGCAGAGCTTGTTGACCGCGTCCACCAGCTGCGAGGGTTGGAAGGGCTTGGTGATCCAGGCCTTGGCGCCTGCGGCGCGCCCCTCGGCTTTCTTCTCTTCCTGCGACTCGGTGGTGAGCATGATCACCGGCGTGAATTTGTAAGCCGGCAAGGTCTTCACGTGCTTGAGAAATGTCAAGCCGTCCATATTCGGCATGTTGACGTCGCAGACGATCAGGTGGATTTTCTTGTCGCCGTCGAGCTTGCCGCAGGCGTCTTGCCCGTCCACCGCCTCGATCACCGCATACCCCGCCTTCATCAGTGCCAGCTTGACCACGGTGCGGAAGCTGCCGGAATCGTCAACGACCAGAATGGTTTTACTCATGTCCAGGGTCCTCTGAAGAAAAGAAGAAAGGAGAGCGGGCGGGGAGCAGGCGTCGGTGTCAGCGTCAGTGTCTGTGGGGGCAATCAGTTCTGGGAGCAGCCCGCGAGCCGGGCAAGTGCCGGCGGGGCAAGACGCAGTCTCACTCTTGCCCGCAGGCGGCGCAAGGGAGATATGGCCATTTTTCAACAGGCATCTCTGCGCCGATGGCATGAAATACCGGGTTAGCTCTGGCGATTCGGGAGCGGCCTCTTGCGGTGCTTGGCCCATGAAAAAACCCGCCGCGAGCACGGGGCACGGCGGCGGGTTGTATCGGTGTGTCTTCGGGGCCGTGGGCCCCGTTGTTCACGGGTTGTGGTTGTGGGCGGGCGCCGGCGTGATCTGCGGTGCGCGGGTCACGCGGGTCTTGCCACCGGTGGTGGTCAGGATTACGGCTTCGCCCGGGTTCAGGTTTTCATTGCCCTTGGCCTGGATGATGGAGCGGCGCTCACCGTTGCGCAGCTGCACCAGCACTTCGATGGCGTCTTCGCGGGTGGCGCTGCGCTCGATGGCATTGCCGATCACTGCACCGGCCACGGCGCCGAGCACGCCGACGATCTGGCCTTCGCGGCGGCCGCCCACCGAGGAGCCGGCCACGGCACCGACCACGCCGCCGGTGACGGCGCCGGCGCCGCTTTGCGAGCCGTCCACGGTGACGCTGCGCACGCTCAGCACGGTGGCGTCCTGCACCACAGCCATGCGTTGCGCCTCATTGCGCTGGATGACATCGGGGCTGGTGGTGGAGCAGGCGCTCAGGGTGGCAAGGGCCACAAGGCTG
>JAIXSD010000090.1 GCA_027484885.1 Rubrivivax sp. | reverse complement strand
GCCCGAGCTTGCCCGGCCGATGACGCCATCGCGCCTCAGCCTGTAAGCAAATGCGCATCGCCGGCGGCCCGGGGGCCGGCTCAGTCGCCGCGCACCGCGCCGTCGCGCCGCGGGTCGGCGCCGCCCAACCATCCCGTGGGGCTGCGCTGGATGGCCTGGATGCCGCTGGTCAGCTCGGTCTCCACCAGGCGGTGGCCGCGTGCCTGCAAGTCCTCGCGTGTGGCGGTCGGGAAGCGCCCTTGTTCCAGAAACACAGGGCCGCCGAAATTGCCGAAATTGGGCAGATCCAGCGCCTGCTGGACATTCAGCTGCCAATCGGCCGTGGCCAGCAGGGTTTTGGCCACGAAATGGATGATGGCCGGCCCGCCAGGCGAGCCCAGACTCATGCTCAGGCGGCGGCCGCTCGCATCGAAAACCAAGGTCGGCGCCATGCTGGAGCGCGGGCGTTTGCCCGGCTGCAAGCGGTTGGCCACCGGCCGGCCCTGCTCGTCGCGCGGCGCCAGGGCAAAGTCGGTCAGCTGGTTGTTGAGCATGAAACCACCGGCCAGGCCGGTGCCACCATCACTCATGATACGGGCACCAAAACCAGCCTCGATCGAGGTGGTCATGGCCACGGCATGACCGGCCGCATCGATGATGCTGACGTGGCTGGTGCCATGCTCGGGCTGATCGGGCATGGGCGCCCAGCCCAGGCGCACGGGGGCTGCCGGCTGGCCCGCAGCTGCGCTGGCCATGCTGCGCGGGCCGATCAGGGATGCACGCGACTGCAGGTACTCGGGCGCCAGCAGGCTGCGCCAGTCGCCACCGGGCGCGGCCACGAAATCGGGGTCGGCGATGTACTGGGCGCGGTCGGCAAAGGCCAGTTTGCTGGCCTCGGCATAACGGTGCAGCCAGGCGGCACTGGGCACGCCCTCGCTGAAAGCCTGGGCCGGGGCTTGCGCCGGCATCATGCCCAGCATCTGCATCACGGTCAGATGGCCGGAAGACGGCGGCGGGAAGCCGCAAACCTGCTGGCCGCGCCAGGGCGTGCACAGCACCTCGCGCTGGCGCGGCTGGTAGCCGGCCAGATCGACCTCGCTGAGCAGGCCGGGGTTGCTGGCATGGCCGCGCACGCGGCGCACGATGTCCTGGGCCACTGCACCCTTCAAAAAGGCATCGGCACCCCCGGCCGCCACCTGGCGCAGCACCGCCGCCAGGGCCGGGTTGCGCAGCCGGGTGCCCTCGGGCAGGGCCTGGCCTTGGGCATCGAAAAAGTAGGCGCCGGCCTGCGCATCCTGGCGCAGGGCCGTGTTGTTGAGCAGTTGCTTGTGGCTGCGTCCGCTCAAGGCATAGCCCTGCTCGCACAGACGGATGGCCGGCTCGAACAGACGCGCCCAGGGCAGCTTGCCATGCTGCGCGTGCGCTTGCTCCAGCATGCGCAAGAGGCCCGGCGTGCCCACCGAACGGCCGCCGACCACGGCCTGCAGATAAGGCATGGGCTTGCCGTCGGGCTTGAGGAAGAGGTTCTCGTCGGCGGCGGCCGGGGCGGTCTCGCGGCCATCCCAGGCCTGCACCTGGGCGCCATCCCAGTGCAGCAAAAAGGCGCCACCACCGATGCCGCTGGACTGTGGCTCGACCAGGGTCAAGACCATCTGCACCGCAATCGCAGCATCGAGCGCGCTGCCGCCGGCCAGCAGGATTTCACGGCCGGCATCCGAAGCCAAAGGATGAGCCGCCGCCACGGCGAAATGGGCACTGGCCTGGGCCTGCTTGGCCGTCCAGCCGCTGGCGGATTCGGGCTGAATCAGATCGGGCGCCGGGGCCTTCGAGGGCAGCGCTGGGCTGTCGGGCGAGGAGCAGGCGGCCAGCGCCAGCAAGACCAGCGCGCTCAGGCACGCTGCAGGCCTGAGAGAAGAGAACGCAACAGACATGGGGCAAGCGATCCGGCTGGGATCGAGACGGAGGGGGTGGCCGATCCTAGCCCAGCCTCACCCCTGCCCTCACAGGAAGAATCCCAGGTCCTTCTGCGTGTAGTTGGCGATCTGCGGCATGACACGGCTCAGGTCGCTGGCCGGGACACCCATCCAGCCGGCCAGGGTTGCGCCGAGCTGATCCACCGAGCTGGTGGGCAGCAAGCGGCCCTGACCCACATCGTCCGGCCCATTGACCGCCACCACCGGGGCTTGGCCCCAGAAGCGCCCACCCTTGACCGCGCCGCCCAGCACAAAGTGATGGCTGCCCCAGCCGTGGTCGGAGCCATCGCCATTGCTGGTCAGGGTGCGGCCGAAATCGCTGGCGGTGAAGGCGGTGACCTGGTTGGCGACCCCCAGCTCCACCGTGGCGTCGTAGAAACTACCCAGCGCCTCAGAGACCTTGCGAAGCAGGCCCGGGTGCTGGTCGGGCAGGAAGTCGTGCAGATCAAAGCCGCCGATGGAGACGAAAAACACCTGCCGTTTGGCGCCCATGCTGCTGCGCGCGGCAATCATCTTGGCCACCATCTGCAGCTGGGTGGCCAGGCTGTTGGTGGTGTCAAACACCGTGTTGAGGGCCGGCAAGGTGTTCAGGGCCGAGGCGACGATGGCCTGGGCATTGACCGAGCGGCTGACCACGCGGTTGAGCTCCTGCTCCATCCAGTGGCTGCGCTCGGCCGTGATCAGGCTGCGCAGCGCATCGGCGCAGGCCTGCGAGCCGTACAGCGGCCGGGTGACGCCGTTGAT
>JAIXSD010000649.1 GCA_027484885.1 Rubrivivax sp. | reverse complement strand
GCGATGTAGCCGGGGCGGCGCTCGGTGGCCACCGGGTGGCGGGCGCGCTGGCCGCCGCGGCTGCTGGGGGCGCGCGGCTTGGCGGCTTGCTGCCAGGCGGTCGGGTCGCCCTGGGCATCGCCGCTTGGCGCCTTGTTGGCCGATTCCGAATGATCGGCCTGTGTGGGGTCGTAGTTTTTCAGGCTCATGCCGCGGCTCCCTGCTGGAGCGGCTCACTGTAGCGGAGCACCCCCACGAGCTGTCGTGACAAAAGCCGCGGCGGCAATGTTCACTTTCCCCTCTGCATGGCCTTGCTGCTTCCCTCACTCCTCCCAGCTGAAGCGTGCAATGGCCAGCGCGCCAAAAGCCAGGGCAAAACCGAGCATCACGCCCACCGGGGCGAGCGCTTCGCTGAAGGGCAGGCCGCGCCAGGTCATGGCGTCCAGGCCATCGACGGCCCAGCGGGTGGGGATGAAGAGCGAGGCGGTCTGCAGCCATTCCGGGAAGACGAAGGAGGGCACCCAGGCGCCGCCCAGCATCACCATCAGCAAGGTGGCCAGGATGGCCAGGCCGCGCGTGGCCTCGGGCGATTTGCCCAGGGCCGCGATCAGCAGGCCGAAGCTGGCCGTCAGCAGCGAGAAGGCCAGCAGCACGGCCGCAAAACCCAGCCAGCTGCCCTGCACCCGTACGCCGAACACGGCCATGGCCACGGCGTAAATCAGCACAAAGATGATCAGCGAGATCAGGGTGCAGCTGGCGATGCGGCTGCCCAGCAGGCGGGCCTTGCTCAGCGGTGCGGCGCGCAAGCGCTGCCACAGGCCCTGGCGGCGCATCAGCAGCAGGGCCACGCCGATGTCCACGCCCATCATCAGGATGAATTGCACGCCCATGCCGGCGAAAGAATGGGCATAGCTGTTGTACGGAATGTCGGCCTGGGCGCTGGCCTCCAGTTCGCGGGTGCTGAAGGGCGGCCTCATGGTGAAGCCGCTGCCGCTTTCACTGCTTGCATCTGCCGCGCTGGCGGCCGAGGCGCCGGCCGCTGCGGCGCTGGCACTTCGCGCCTGCACCCGGGCAATGCTGTCGAACATGGCGGTCAGCTCCTGGCGCTGATCGGCCGGCAGTGCCAGGTTGGCGGCCACCTCGGCACGCATGTCCTTCATCACCGGCACGCCCTGGCCGCTGAAGGTGTCGGCGCTGACCACTTGCATCACATGCTGGGCCAGCAGGCCGCGCACCATGGGCAGCACCATGGCTTGCGAGGGGTCGTAGTGCAGGGTGATCTCGGGCCGCTGGCCCTCCGGGCCGGCGAACAGGGCCCGCCCGGCCTGCTGGCCGAAGCCCGCCGGCAGCACGATGGCGGCGCGCAGCTTGCCGGCCTTCACCTGGGCCAGGGCGGCGTCGGCCTCCAGGCTTTGCACGGCCAGGCTGGGGTCGGCCTGCAGGGCGGCGCTGATCTTGGCGCTGAGGGCGCTGCGGTCCTGGTCGCTGATGGCGATGGGCACTGGGCTGGGCTTGTCGCCGCCCTTTTTGTTGTTGCCGAACAGGCTGCCGAAGAAGGCGGCGATCAGGATGGGCGCAATGATGCTCATCAGCACCGCGCGGCGGTTGGAGAAATGCAGGAACAGGTCTTTGCGGACCAGGGCGAGGAAGGCGTTCATGGCGGCGCTCTCGATGGGGGTTTGGTGGGGCGTTGGCGCGGAACTCAATCGCGCAGCTGGCGGCCGGTCAGGGAGAGGAAGACATCCTCCAAGTTCGCCCGGCCCGAGCTGATGTGGCGCGGCGCCACCCCGGCCGCGGCCAGAGCGCCCAGCACGGCGGCGCTGCCTTGGCCCAAATCGCTGAGGCCCAGCTGCAGCTGGCTGCCGCGGCGCTGCAGCTGCTGCACGCCGGGCAGGGCGCGCAGCGTGGCTTCAAGGGCCGTGTCGATCTCGCGATCCAGCTCCAGGCTCAGGGTTTCGGCCGCGGGCAGCAGGCGGTAAAGCTCGGCCAGGCTGCCGTGGGCCACCTGCTGGCCATGGTCGATGATGAGCACGCGGTCGGCCAGGCGCTCGACCTCCTCCATGTAATGCGTGGTGTAGATGATGGCCATGCCGGAGCGCTTGAGCGCTTCCAGCTGCTCGAAGATGGCGTTGCGGCTTTGCGGGTCGACGCCGGCGGTGGGCTCGTCCAGCAGCAGCAGCTCGGGGCCGTGGATCAGGGCGCAGGCAATGTTGAGCCGGCGCTTCATGCCGCCGCTGAAGCTGGCCGGCTTGTCCTGCGCCCGGTCGACCAGGCCCACCTGGGCCAGCACTTCCAGGGCGCGGGCCCGGATCTGCGCCGCCGGCAGCTCGTAGAGCGCGCCGAACAGCTCCACATTGGCCAGGGCCGGCAGGTCCTCGAACAAGGCCAGCTCCTGCGGCACCAGGCCGATGCGGCGCTTGTAGCCGAATTCGTCCTGGGCCAGGGCCGTGCCGCCCACGGTGACGCTGCCGCCATCCGGCCGGCTCAGGCCGGCCAGCATGGCGATGGTGCTGGACTTGCCGGCGCCGTTCGGGCCCAGCAGGCCCAGCACCTCGCCCGCCGAAACCTGCAGGCTGATGCCGCGCACGGCCTCGCGCTCGCCGTAGCGTTTGCGCAGGGAATCGGCATGCAGCAGCGGAGGGTTTGCAGTGGTGTTCATGGGCAGGGCGGGCTCGAAGCCAGGGTTCGGTGAGCAGGTGAGAACTGGCGGCGATGCTAGGGCGGAGCCCGGGCCCTGCCCAGAGGGCTGCGACGGATGGGCGGCGCGTGGCGCGAATCGACAGTGCCGGGCGTGAATGATCACAGGGCCGGGTCAACCTGGATTTGCAATCCACGGCCGGCCGCTATCGTGGCGGCTGCCGGTTCAGGGCCCGTCGATCCGGGCCGCTGATGCACCATCACCCGCTGGAGTCGGGCTGCCCACCGGCAGCACGCGGGCCAGCCCAGGGAGGAGAACACCACCATGTCACGTCGCCAATTTCCATCCACCCCAGTCTTGCGCTGGGCCGGCTTCACGGGACGCACCCGCGCCGCCACGGCCGCAGTCTTGCTGGCCATCGCCAGCATCGGGGCGGCCCAGGCCCAGCACCCGATTCCGCAGCCCGAGGACAAGCCCTACCTCGGCCCCATCCGCATCCAGGTCGACGCCACCGATCTGGACCGCCACATCTTCCAGGTGCGCCAGCAGTTGCCGGTGAAAGCCGGTCGCCTGACCCT
>JAIXSD010000154.1 GCA_027484885.1 Rubrivivax sp. | reverse complement strand
TGGTCGTCGGCCTGGTCTTCCTTCATGCTGTGCTTCATCGAGCGCAGATTGAAGAACAGCTTGCGCTGGGCCTTGGTCGTGGCGACCTTGACCATGCGCCAGTTGCGCAGCACGTATTCGTGGATCTCGGCCTTGATCCAGTGCATGGCATAGCTGACCAGGCGCACGCCCTGGTCGGGGTCGTAGCGCTTGACGGCCTTCATCAGGCCGACATTGCCTTCCTGGATCAGGTCGCCCTGGGGCAGGCCGTAGCCCATGTATTGGCGCGAGATCGACACCACCAGACGCAGGTGCGAGAGCACCAGGCGGCCAGCGGCCTCGAGGTCGCCGCTGTCACGCAGACGGCGGGCGGCCGAGCTTTCCTCTTCCGGGGTCAGCAGGGGCAGGCGGTTGACGGCGGAGATGTATGCATCCAGGTTGCCGAGCGAGGGCACCAGCGACCAGGGGTCACGGACCGTCAGAGCAGTGGGTGTAGACAAAGTCATCGCTTTCTTTCGCAAGCCGAACCTCAGCGGTTCCATGTGGTCAATATTAGCACTCTCGTTTAGTGAGTGCCAAATCGCTGGGGTTATTCCAGAAAGTGCATGAATATGCGCTTTTTGGTGAGTGCGCCCGCTAACTTAGAGTGGCGCCTCGGCGGTGTGCGTCAATCCAGCAGGCCGAAATCGGGGCTGACGACCATGGTGTCGATGTCCAGCAGGATCAGCATGCGCTCGCCGATCTTGCCCAGACCGGTGATGAAGCGGGCGTCCAGTGCTGCCGCCACCTCGGGCCGCGGCTTGATCTCCTCGGCGCTGAGTTCCAGCACATCAGAGACCGAATCCACCACCACGCCGACGATGCGCTGCGCCACATTGAGCACGATCACCACGGTGAAGGCGTTGTACTCGCCGCTTTGGCCCAGGCGCATGCGCAGGTCGACGATGGGCACGATGACGCCGCGCAGATTGACCACGCCCTTGATGAAATCGGGCGAGTGGGCGACGCGGGTGGGTGGCTCGTAGGAGCGGATTTCCTGCACGCGCAGGATGTCGATGCCGTATTCCTCGCCACCGATGCGGAAGGTCAGGAATTGCTGGGTGTCATGCCGGGCCTGGCCGGTGGCGGGCTGCAGGGCTTGGGCACCAGAGGAGGGAACCAGTTCGTTAGAGCTCATGGATCGGTGGGCTTGTCTGCGGTGAAGTCGGGGGAGGGCCGGTCATTCGTGAGAACGTCGCACATCCATTTTGCAACCATTGTGCGCCGCGCCATCGCTCGATCTGCAGCCGCCGGGCCGGGTAATTTCCCCCATGCAGTGGGCGCCTGCCAGCAGACCAGGCCTGCGCCCAGAAAAAAGCCCCGCGCGGGCGGGGCTTTCTCGTCGCAGAGGGCCTGGGCTTGGCTCAGACGTTGAAGAGGAAGTTGAGCACGTCGCCATCCTTGACCACGTATTCCTTGCCTTCGGCGCGCATCTTGCCGGCGTCTTTGGCGCCTTGCTCACCCTTGTAGGTGATGAAGTCTTCATACGCGATGGTCTGGGCGCGGATGTAGCCGCGCTCGAAATCGGTGTGGATGACGCCGGCGGCTTGCGGGCCGGTGTCGCCTTTGTGGATGGTCCAGGCGCGCACTTCCTTCACGCCAGCCGTGAAGTAGGTCTGCAGACCCAGCAGGCTGAAACCGGCGCGGATCAGGCGATTCAGGCCCGGCTCTTCTTGACCCATCTCGGCCAGGAACATGGCGCGGTCTTCATCGCTCATTTCCGACAGCTCGGCCTCGGTCTTGGCGCAGATGGCCACCACGGGGCCGTTCTGGGCTGCGGCATATTCCTTCAGGCGGTCGAGGAAGGGGTTGTTCTCAAAACCGTCTTCCGAAACATTGGCCACGAACATGGCCGGCTTGGCGGTGATCAGGCACAGCGGCTTGAGCAACACCAGCTCTTCCTTGCTGAAGTCGATGGTGCGCACCGGCTTGGCTTCGTTCAGCGCGGCTTCGCACTTCTCCAGCACCTTGACCAGGGCGATGGCTTCCTTGTCACCTGCACGCGCCACCTTGTTGTAGCGGTGCAGGCTCTTTTCCACCGTGCCCATATCGGCCAGGCAGAGTTCGGTCTGGATCACCTCGATGTCAGAGATTGGGTCGACGCGGCCGTTGACGTGCACCACATTGCCATCTTCGAAGCAGCGAACCACATTGACGATGGCATCGGTCTCGCGGATGTGCGACAGAAACTTGTTGCCCAGGCCTTCGCCCTTGGAGGCACCAGCGACCAGGCCGGCAATGTCCACAAACTCCACCACGGCCGGCAACACACGTTCCGGCTTGACGATTTCAGCCAGAGCCTGCAGTCGCGGGTCCGGCAGTTCCACCACGCCGACATTGGGCTCGATGGTGCAGAAGGGGTAGTTCTCGGCGGCGATGCCGGCCTTGGTCAGGGCATTGAACAGGGTGGACTTGCCGACATTGGGCAGGCCGACGATGCCGCATTTGAGGCTCATGGAGGGCTTTCTGGGGAGCTGGGTTGGAGGCCGCCGGGGCGGCCGCTGAACAAGGCGGTCTGGGAGCCCGGCTGCGGCGATGGGGCGGCAGCGAACTCGAAGCTGGGCGCGATTTTAGGCCAAGGCTGCGCCGGGCTGTGGCGGCGGTGCTCCGGCCGGCCTCGGCCACGCCGCAACAGCAGCTTCCCCACTCGCCTCAGGCCTTGCTGCGCCTGCCTACAATGCCGCGATGCAAACATATGACGTCCTGGTGCGTGGCAGCGGCTGCGTCGGCCGCAGTCTGGCCCTGGCTCTCGGGGCCCAGGGCCTGCGCGTGGCCCTGCTCGGCAGCGCCGAAGCCACGCCTGCCCAGCGCGAGGACCTGCGCAGCTACGCGCTGAACGCGGCGGCGGTGTGCCTGCTGCGCGAGCTCAAAGTCTGGGACTCGCTGCCGCCCAGCGCCGTCAGCCCGGTCTACGACATGAAGATCCACGGCGATGCCCCGGGCTCGCTGCTGGAGTTCTCGGCCTGGAGCCAGGGCGTGTCGGAGTTGGCCTTCATCGTCGATGCCGGCGCGCTGGAACAACAGCTGGCGGTGGCCCTGCGTTTTTCGCCCCATGTGCAGTTGGTGGACGCGCCGGTGCCGGCCGCGCTGACGGCCTTGTGCGAGGGCCGGGCTTCGGCCGCACGATCAGAACTGGGTGTGAAGTTCGAACTCAGCAGCTACGGCCAACGCGGCATTGCCGCCCGCCTGCGCTGCGAGCGGCCGCATCAGGGCGTGGCCCGGCAGTGGTTCCGCTCGCCCGATGTGCTGGCCTTGCTGCCCATCGCAGCGCCGGAGGCGGGCGCCTCCTACGGCTTGGTCTGGTCGGTGCCGGAAGCGCGGGCCGACGAGCTGCTAGCCCTGGATGAGGCCGGATTTGAAGCGGCGCTCAACGACATCTGTGGCGCCGAGGTCGGTGCGCTGCGCCTGGCCAGTGGGCGTGGTGCCTGGCCGCTGGCCTTGGCGCGGGCCGAGCCGCTGCAGGGCCCCGGCTGGGTCTTGCTGGGCGACGCCGCGCATCTGGTGCACCCCCTGGCCGGCCAGGGCCTGAACCTGGGCTTGGCCGATGTGGCCGCGCTGGCGCGGGTGTTGGCTGGACGCGAAAGCTGGCGACCTTTGGGTGATGAGCGCCTCTTGCGCCGCTATGCTCGCGAACGTCAGCTCGACACCTGGGCCATGGGCGAGTTGACCGACGGCCTGCTGCGCTTGTTCGCCAGCGATTTGGGCCCCGTGCGCCGCTTGCGCAACCAGGGCCTGAACACCTTGAATTCCCTTTCCCCCCTGAAGCGCTGGCTGACGGCGCGGGCGCTTGGCGCCTGAGACCCCCCAACTTCTTCTCCATGAGTCTGACAACAATGCTGAACTTGAAGACCCTGGCGGTGGCGAGTCTCGCCGTCTGCCTGCCTGTGCTGGCCACGGCCAATGAAGCGGTGATCCGCAAGAGCCTGAGCGAGAAGCTGCCCGGCATGCCCAAGATCGAAGAGGTGCGTCAAAGCCCGCTGCCGGGTCTGTGGGAAGTGCGCATCGGCAACGAGATCCGCTACACCGACCCGACCGGCAGCTATCTGGTCGAGGGCGAGGTCATCGATCTGCGCACCCGCAAGAACCTGACCGAAGAGCGCCTGAACAAGATCAACCAGGTCGACTTTGCCGCCCTGCCGCTGAAAGACGCCGTGGTCTGGAAGAACGGCAATGGCAAGCGCCGAATCGCCGTGTTCGCTGACCCGAACTGTGGCTACTGCAAGCGTTTCGAGCGCGCCCTGCAAGACGTCAAGGACATCACCGTCTACACCTTCCTGGTGCCCATCCTCGGTGGCGATTCGCCCGAGAAGGCCCGCTCGATCTGGTGTGCCAAGGACGCCACCGTGAGCTGGCAAGGCTGGATGCTGGAAGGCAAGGCGCCGGTCAAGCCCACCGCCGCCTGCGACGACGGCGCCATCGAACGCAACACGGCCATGATGCGCCGCTTCCACGTCAACGGCACGCCGGCCATCTTCTTCGAAGACGGCAG
>JAIXSD010000307.1 GCA_027484885.1 Rubrivivax sp. | reverse complement strand
CAGCTGGCCGCGGCCGATGCCTTGCAAAGCCTGGCCGGCCACCGGCGCCAGCAGGTCTGGCAGGCCTCGGCCCTGCGCGCCCAGCCGCCGCTTTTGCGTGAGGCCTATGCCGCCGAGGAGGACCTGGACCTGCCGGCAGCCGCCGAGGGCGAGGAGGTGGTCTGGGACTACGCTGCCCTGGGCCTGAGCCTGCGCAGCCATCCGCTGGCCCTGCTGCGGCCCCGGCTGGCGCGCCTGGGCTACCGCAATGCGCAGGAGCTGCGCGCCTGGCGCAGCGGCCAGTCGGCCCTGGCCTGCGGCCTGGTCACCGTGCGCCAACGCCCGCAGACGGCCAAGGGCGTGCTCTTCATCAGCCTGGAAGACGAAAGCGGCAGCGTGCAGGTGATCGTCTGGCCGGACGTCTACGCCGCCTTCCGCCGCACCATCCTGGTGGCGCGTCTGCTGGCGGTGCAAGGCCAATGGCAGTTCGAAAACGGCGTGCGCAATCTGATCGCCCGCCGCGTGCAAGACCTGACCCCGCTGCTCGGCCGCCTGGGCAAGGACGTGGGCAGCCGCGACTTTCACTGAGCCGCCGCAGTTGCGCGCTTGCATAAAAACCGACGCACTGCAATCCGGTGATGCCGCATCCCGTGTTTTCAGGACAGAGTCGCCGCCCCTAGTGCTTCCCCCCTTTCCGTGACATGCGTCACGTGCGAACGTCTGATGCACGAGAACCCTCAGGGGTTCGTCCCATCCATTCCATCGAGGGAAACTGAATGCAGACTGCACATCGCCTGGCTGTCACGGCCGCCGTGCTGGCCGCACTGGCCGCACCGTCGTTCGCCGACACCACCACCTACACCAACTCGGCCGCCTTCCTGGCTGGCCTGAGCGGCCCCGGCTACACCGAGGCCTTCACCGGCCTGGGCAGCCCGGCCAGCGGCGCTGGCCTGAGCTTCAGCTCGGGCGGCTTCAGCTACAGCATCAGCTCCCCCGGCGACCTCTACGCCTCGGGTGACTTCCTGGGCACCAGCCTGCCCGACCAGGCCCTGACCATCACCTTCACCAGCGGCAATGTCACGGCGGTCGGCGGCAATTTCTTCAACGTCAATCTGTCGGACGAGTTCCAGCCGCTGGCTGTGACCCTGACCCTGAGTGACGGCACCACCACCACCTTCACCCCGGCCAGCGCCGCCGACAGCTTCCGCGGCTTCGCTTCCACCCAGGTCATCAATTCGCTGACCATCAGCGCGCCCGGCGTCAGCGTGTACGCCAGCGTGGACAACCTGACCGTGGGTTCGGTCACCCCGGTGCCGGAACCCAGCAGCTGGGCCCTGATGGGCCTGGGCCTGGCCGGCATGGGCGCCTTCGCCCGCCGCCGCCACAACAAGACGCACGACTGAACGTCCGATCGGCACGGGCGCCACGACGGCGCCCGCCTGACGCCATCGGCTCCTTTCTTCCATCCCTGTTGACGATGCGGTGCCCGCACCGCACTCCGGAGTGCATATGACCCGAAACCACAAGAAGCTGTCCCTGCTGGCCCTGTCCGTGGGCCTGGCCCTGGCCAGCCAAGCCCAGGCGCAAAACGCCCTGAACGGCCAACGTGAAGCGCTGGACCGCCTGGCCACCGCCACTGGCAGCAGCGCCGATGTGTCCTACCACGCGGCCACCGGCGCCGCCCGCTTCGTGCGCGTACCCGCCGGCGCCAAGCTGGCCGCCCGCGCCAGCGCCGTCGGCGATGCCGCCAAGCAGACTGCCACCGTGCAGTTCCTGAACGAATACGCCGCGCTGTTCGGCATCCGCGATGCCGCCAGCGAACTGTCGGCCCCGGCCATCAGCAAAGACCGCCAAGGCAGCACCCACCTGAGCTACCAGCAGGTCTACCAAGGCGTGCCGGTGTTCGGCGGCGAGCTCAAGGCCCACTACGACGCGGCTGACAATCTGGTGGTCGTCAACGGCACCTTCATCCCCGGCATCAATGTCAAGGCCACGCCCAGCCGCACGGCCGAGCAAGCCAGCAAGATCGCCGTGGCCGCCGTCAACGCCGAACTGAAGCGCCCGACCCGCCTGAGCGCCAGCGCCCCGACCCTGATGATCTTCCGCGAAGGCCTGGCCAAGGGCGTCGAAGGCGCCAACCACCTGGCCTGGCAGGTCGAAGTGGGCAACAAGCACGATGTGCGCGAGTTCGTCTACGTGGACGCCCACACCGGCAAGGTGATCGACAAGATCAGCGGCATCCATGAAGCCATGAACCGCCGCGCCTTCGACGGCCAAGGCAAGCTGCCGCCGGTGCCCAACTACCCGAACAACCCGTTCTGGGTGGAAGGCCAGGCCTTCCCGACCGGCACGGTCGAAGCCGACAACATGATTGCCGCTTCGTCCGACATCTACGCTCTGTTCAAGAACGCCTTCGGTCGCGACGCCTTTGACGGCAAGGGCAAGACCATGGACTCGATCTTCAACCGCGGCGATGCCTGCCCGAACGCGTCCTGGAACGGCACCTACATCTCCTTCTGCCCGGGCACAACGACCGATGACGTGACCGCGCACGAGTGGGGCCATGCCTACACCCAGTACACCCACGGCCTGATCTACCAATGGCAACCGGGTGCCCTGAACGAGGCCTACTCGGACATCTGGGGTGAAACCGTCGACCGCCTGAACCAGCGCGGCACCGACGTGCCCGACGCGCCCCGTACCGACGGTGCCTGCACGATCTTCACCAAGGTGGGCGGCGTGCCCGGCACCGACAACTCGGTGCGCTGGCTGATGGGCGAAGATGCCACCGCGTTCAGCGGCGCCATCCGCGACATGTACAACCCCACCTGCTACGGCCACCCGGCCAAGGTGACGGACACCCGCTATCGCTGCAGCACCTCCGACGCCGGTGGTGTGCACAGCAACTCGGGTGTGCCCAACCACGGCTACGCCCTGCTGGTGGACGGCGGCAACTACAACGGCCAGAACATCCTGCCGATCGGTCTGACCAAGGCGGCCCACATCTACTACCGCGCGCAAAGCGTCTACCAAGGTCCGGCCAGCGGCTTCGCTGACCACGCCGATGCGCTGGCTCAGTCCTGCGCCGACCTGACGGGCCAGAACCTGAACGACCTGAAGACCGGCACCCCCTCGGGCGAGGTCATCAACGCCCAGGATTGCGCCCAGGTCGCCAAGATGGCCCAGGCCGTCGAGCTGCGCACCGCCCCGGCCCAGTGCAACTTCGTGCCCCTGCTGGCCAAGTCGCCACCGGCCCTGTGCCCCACCGGCACCGTGGCTCCGCTGCTGTCCGACAGCTTCGACGGCGGCAAGGCGGGTGGCGTGCGCTGGCAGATCAGCTACCAGGGCAGCAACCCAGAGTTCACCCCGCGCAACTGGGGTGTGGTCACCAAGCTGCCCAACGGCCGCTCGGGCTACGCCCTGTTCGCACCGAACCCCAACAACGGCACCTGCAGCGCAGGTGGCAATGAGGCCGGTCTGGTTCGCATCGAAAGCCCCGAGATCACCATCACCGCGGACGCCGCAGCACCGAAGCTGACCTTCGATCACTGGGTCGCCACCGAGTCCACCTGGGACGGCGGCAACCTGAAGATCAGCGTCAACGGCGGCGCCTGGCAGCTGATCGCCGCCTCGGACTTTGTCTACAACGCCTACAACACGACCCTGAAGACGGTCGCTCAAGGCAATGACAACCCGCTGGCCGGCCAAGCCGCCTTCTCGGGCACGGACGGTGGCTCGGTCAGCGGTTCCTGGGGCCGCTCCATCGTCAACCTGTCGCGCTTCGCCAAGCCCAACGACAAGGTCAAGCTGCGCTTCGAACTGGCAAACGACGGCTGCGGCGGCAACATCGGCTGGTACGTCGATGACGTGAAGGTCTATCGCTGCACCCCCTGAGCTTGAACGGCACACCGGCCCGATGAGGGCCGGCGACGCCGCCCAACTCACCAAGGCCTCCCATCGGGAGGCCTTTTTTCTTG
>JAIXSD010000003.1 GCA_027484885.1 Rubrivivax sp. | reverse complement strand
GCTGCTCTTGATGTAGGTGCCGATGCCGCCGTTGTAGAGCAGATCGACCGGGGCCTTGAGGATGGCGCTGAGCAGCTCGGTCGGCGTCAGGCGCTCGGCCTCGATGCCCAGCACGGCGCGCGCCTGCGGCGAGATCGGGATCGACTTTTCCGAGCGGGCCCAAACACCGCCGCCGTCTGAGATCAAGCTGGCGTCGTAATCGGCCCAGCTGGAGCGTGGCAGCTTGAACAGGCGGTCGCGCTCGGCAAAGCTCTTGGCCGCATCGGGATTGGGGTCGATGAAGACATGGCGGTGGTCAAAGGCGGCCACCAGACGGATGTGCGGCGACAGCAGCATGCCGTTGCCGAACACATCGCCCGACATATCGCCCACGCCGACCACGGTGAACTCCTGGCTCTGCGTGTCCACACCCATTTCGCGGAAGTGGCGCTTGACCGATTCCCAGGCGCCGCGGGCGGTGATGCCCATGGCCTTGTGGTCGTAGCCGATGGAGCCGCCCGAGGCAAAGGCGTCGCCCAGCCAGTGGCCGTACTCGGCGCTGACCGCGTTGGCGTAGTCGGAGAAGGTGGCCGTGCCCTTGTCGGCGGCGACCACGAGGTAGGGGTCGTCCTCGTCCATGCGCACCACCTGGGGCGGTGGCACGACCTGACCCCCGGCGTAGTTGTCGGTCAGGTCCAGCAGGGCGCGCAGATAGTCCTGGTAGCAGGCCACACCTTCTTTCATGAAGGCCTCGCGGTCGCTGGACGGTGGCGCCTTCTTCAGCACAAAACCACCCTTGCTGCCCACGGGCACGATGACGGTGTTCTTGACCATCTGCGCCTTCACCAGGCCCAGCACCTCGGTGCGGAAGTCTTCTGGCCGGTCGGACCAGCGCAGGCCGCCACGGGCGACCTTGCCGCCGCGCAGGTGGATGCCTTCAAAGCGCGGCGAGTAGGCAAAGATTTCAAACAGCGGGCGCGGCTCGGGCAGGCCCGGCACCTTGGCCGAGTCCAGCTTGAAGCTGACGAAGCTGCGGCGTGCGCCCGGCGCGCCCGAGTGGCCGATGCCGGTGCGCCAGAAATTGGTGCGCAGCGTGGCCAGGATCAGGGCCAGCAGCTGGCGCAGCACCCGGTCTTCTTGCAGATTGGAAACTTTCTCCAGCGCCTTCTCGATGGCATTGACCTGGGCCGTGGCGCCGGCGGCGTCATGGGCTTCGGGGTCGAAGCGCAGCTTGAACAAGCCCACCAGCATCCGGGCGATGCGCGGGTGCGCGGCCAGCGTCGCCTCGATGCTGGCCTGCGAGAGCGCAAAGCCGATCTGGCGCAGGTACTTGGCGTAGGCGCGCAGCACCACGATCTCGTCGCTGGCCAGGCCCGCGCGCAAGACCAGACGGTTGAAATCGTCGTTCTCGACCTCGCCGCGGAAGACACGGGCGAAGGTGTCCTCAAACAGCTTGGACAAGGCCTCGGGGTCGATCTCATCCGACACTGCAGCCTGCAGCTGGAAGTCGTGCAAGGACACGCTGTCGCTGCCGTCCGCCGCATCGGCACCAGCGGCATCGAGGATGCGGTGGTTGTACTCGCCCAGCACGCGCACGCCCATGTGTTCCAGCATGGGCAGGCTGTCGGACAGCACCACGGCCGCGCCGCGGCGGTAGACCTTGAAGCCCAGGCTGCCGGCCTCGCCGCCGAGTGGGCGATAGAGAGCCAGGGCCAGCGGGTTGTCGCCGTTCAGGCCGGCGATCTTCAGCACATCGGGCACGGCGGCGCGGGCGCTGACGCGCTCGCGGTAGCCGGCCGGGAAACCGGCGCCCCAGCGCTTGAACAGCTCCAGGCCGCGCGCCTCGCCCTCGGCGTCGATCAAGGCGTCGCGCAGATCATCATCCCAGCGGCGGGCGGCGGCGGTCAGCTTGGCCTCGATGTCACGGCGCTCGTACAGCGGCACCTGGCCCGGCGTGGTGCGCACGGTGAAGTGGATGCGGGCCAGCACGGCGTCGCTGAGCTGCACATCGAACTCGGCGCTGGTGCCGCTGAACACCTGCATCAGGATGCGCTGGAACTTGATGCGCATGTCCGTGGAGTAGGCCTCGCGCGGCACATAGACCAGGCAGCTGAAGAAGCGCTCGAAGGGGTCGCGGCAAACGAACAGACGCAGGCGCTGGCGCTCGCCCAGGGCCAGGATGCCCAGGGCGGTTTCGTAGAGCTCGTCGTCCGAGATCTGGTAGAGGTCGTCGCGCGGGTAGGTCTCCAGGATGTGCTGCAAGGCCTTGGCTAGATGGCCGCCCGGTGGCAGGCCGGCTCGCGTGGTGATGGCGCCAACACGGCTGCGCAGGATGGGCGTTTCCGACACCCGCGCGCTGTAGGCGGTGGAGGTGAAGAGGCCGATGAAGCGGTGCTCTCCAATCACCTCGCCGGCCGCGTTGTAACGCTTGACGCCCACGTAATCGGTGTAGCCGGCGCGGTGCACGGTGGAGCGGGTGTTGGCCTTGGTGACCATGACGGTCGGCTCGGGCGCGCGCGCCATGGCGCGGGCATTGGCCGGCAGCAGGGAGTAGCCGCTGGAGACTTTTTCTTCCGGCGTTTCGCGCAGCAGGCCCAAGCCGCTGCCCGGTTGCAGGCTCAGGGCTTCCTTGCCGTCCTGGTCGAAGACCAGGTCGTGGCAGCGGTAGCCCAGCAGGGTGATGTGGTCATCGGCCAGCCATTCCAGAAAAGCCACGCTTTCCTTGATGTGGGCGGCGCGCAAGCTGGCCGGGGCCTGGTTCAGCTCCTCGATCACCTGGCGCAGGCGCCCGACCATGGGCTTCCAGTCCTCAACGGCGGTGCGCACATCCGCCAGCACCCGCTCGATGCCGGCCACCAGTTCCTGGCGCTGTTGGGCGTCGATGATGCGGTCCACCTCGATGTGCATCCAGGATTCGCGCTGGCCGCTGCCCTCGGCGCCTTCGCGGCGCGGGCCGATGGCCTTGAGCTGGCCGGCGGCGTCGCGCTCGACGGCAAAAATCGGGTGGATGATCAGGTGCAGGGTCAGGCCTTGCCGGTTGATCTCCATGGTCGTGGTGTCGACCAGAAAAGGCATGTCGTCATTGACGATGTCGATGACCGAATGGCGCGAGGCCCAGCCATGCTCGGCGACCGAGGGGCTTTGCACCCGCACCAGGGTCTGGCCGGGCAGGCGCTTGGCGCCGAACTGCAGGTGCGAGAGCAGGGCGCCGAGCAGGTCTTCCGGCGTGCGGGCCAGCAGGTCTTCGGGGTCGAGGCGGGCGAAATACTCGCGGCCAAAGCTCTCGATCAAGCCCTTGTGGTCAGCGGCCAGCGGACGGCTGGCGGCCAGGGCCAGCACGGTGTCGATGCGTTCGCTTTGCAGCGCTTCTTGGGGGTCGGTCATTGCTCTTGTCTCCTTGGAAGGATGCGTATGTGTCCAGTGTGCCTGGGCATTGCGACAGCCATTTAACCAGCAAGCGAGGCTTCTCGGTTTGAGAAGACGCAGGGTCAGGCCTTGCCGGCTCAGACGGACTTCTGGGTTTTCGGCGTCTCGCTGGAAAACTGCAGGCCGGCCAGCCAGTCGCTGACCTTGCGTTCCAGCAGATCCAGGGGCAGGGCGCCGCTGTCCAGCAGCATGTCGTGGAAGGCGCGCAGATTGAAGCGTTCGCCCAGCGCCCGCTCGGCCCGCGCCCGCAAGGCCAGCATGTGCAACTGGCCGATCTTGTAGGACAGGGCCTGACCCGGCCAGCCGATGTAGCGGTCCACCTCGTTGACGATGTCCAGCTCGCTCTTGGGTGCGTGGTGGCGGAAGTAGTCAATCGCCTGCTCGCGGCTCCAGCCCAGGGCATGCAAGCCGGTGTCCACAATCAGGCGCACGGCCCGCCACATGTCGTAGCTGAGCTGGCCAAAGCGCGAATACGGGTCTTGGTACAGCCCCAGCTCATAGCCCAGGCGCTCGCTGTAGAGTGCCCAGCCTTCCAGGTAAGCGTTGTAGCCGGCAAAGCGGCGGAACTTGGGCAGCTCGCCCAGCTCCTGCGCCAGGGCCAGCTGCAGGTGGTGGCCGGGCATGGCCTCGTGGCTGGTCAGCACCTCGATCTCGTACTTGGGCCGCATCTCGGGGCGGTAGAGGTTCACGTAGTAGTAGCCGGCGCGGCGGCCGTCGTCCGAGGGCGCGCTGTAGTAGGCCGCCGTGGTGTTGGGCGCGCTGCTCATGGGGATGGGCCGCACGCCGTAAGGCATGCGCGGCAGTTTGCCAAAGAGCTTGGGCAGCTCGGGCTCGATCTTTTTGGCCGCCATCACATAGGCGCAGAACAGCTCGTCTTCGCTGCCGCAGTAGTGGCGCGGGTCGCTGCGCAGCTGCTCGAAGAACTCGGGCTGGCTGCCCTCGAAACCCAGCTCGTCCATCACCGCCTGCATCTCGGCCTGGATGCGCCCCACCTCGGCCAGACCGATGGCGTGGATGTCCTCGGCACTCAGCGTGGTGCTGGTGTGGAAGGCGATGCGGTTGGCGTAGTAGGCGGCGCCGTCCGGGCTGTCCCAGATGCCCACGCTCTCGCGGCAGGCGGGCAGGTAGCGCTCGGCGAACAGGCGTCGAAAGTCTTGGTAGGCCGGCAGCACCGCATCGGCAATCACCTGGCGCGCTTCGGCTTGCAACGCCTCGGCCTGCTCCGGCGCGATGCGTGCGGGCAGCTGGCGGAAGGCGCTGAAGAAGGGGCTCAGCTCGGGATCGCTGACGCACTGGCCATCCAGCTGGGGCAGCACGCGCTCTATCAGCAGCCGCGGCTGAGTGCGGCCGCTGGCGGCGGCGCGCCCCAGCAGCTCGCCGTACTGCGCCAGATAGTCGGGCAGGCCGCGCAGGCGCTGCAGCCAGACCTCAAAGTCGGCCACCGTGTCCAGCGGCATCAGCTCGGCCACTTCGTTGAGGGCCTGCGGCCCCTCGCGGGCGGAGATCGCCCAGGCGAGTGGATGGAAGGGCAGGACATCGAGCCGGGCGCGCAGCTCATGGCGGAACAGCTCGGCATTGAGCCGCTCGCCCTCGGGCAGACCGGCCGCCTCGATGGCGTCGAGCTCGGCCAGGGCCGCACGGTTGGCGGCTTCGCTGCGCGCCTGCGCTTCTTCAGACAGATCGGGCCAGAGCGCGTTGAAGCGCGGGTCGCCGATATAGCTGGCCTGCAGCGGGTTCTCGGCCAGCTCGCGTTCCCAGCAGGACTCGAACAAGGCGTGCAGGCGCTGGGTCGGGCTGGGCATGGGGGTGGCGGTGTGGGCGGC
>JAIXSD010000385.1 GCA_027484885.1 Rubrivivax sp. | reverse complement strand
AGCTTGGCATCGACCTCGGCCGCTCCCAGCTGCACGGTCTGGCCGCTGAGCTTGGGCGCGTCGAAGCTGATCTCGTCGAGCAGGCGCTCCATCACCGTGGACAGGCGGCGGGCGCCGATGTTCTCGGTGCGCTCATTCACCTCGAAAGCGATCTCGGCCAGGCGGCGGATGCCCTCGGGCGTGATCTCCAGCGTCACGCCCTCGGTGGCCAGCAAGGCCTGGTACTGCTTGATCAGGCTGGCGTGGGTGCTGCTGAGGATGGCTTCAAAGTCATCGACCGAGAGCGAGCCCAGCTCCACCCGGATCGGGAAGCGGCCCTGCAGCTCGGGGATCAGATCGCTGGGCTTGGCCAGGTGGAAGGCGCCCGAGGCGATGAAGAGCATGTGGTCGGTCTTGACCATGCCGTACTTGGTGTTGACCGTCGTGCCCTCGACCAGGGGCAGCAGATCGCGCTGCACGCCCTGACGCGACACTTCAGCGGAGCCCGAGCCCTCGCTGCGCGAGCAGACCTTGTCGATCTCGTCGATGAAGACGATGCCCATTTCCTGCGCTGCCTGCAGGGCGGCGGTCTTGATCTCGTCTTCGTTCAGCAGCTTGGCTGCTTCTTCCTCGGCCAGCAGCTTGAGGGCCTCGCCGATCTTGAGCTTGCGGGTCTTCTTCTTGCCCGCACCCATCTGGGAGAACATGCTCTTGATCTGCTCGGCCATCTCCTCCATGCCCTGGCCGCCCAGGATCTCCATGGTCGGTTTGGCTTCCAGCAGATCGAGCTCGATCTCCTTGTCGTGCATGCTGCCTTCACGCAGGCGCTTGCGCATGATCTGGCGGGCGGTGCTGTCCGGGGCCGGGCTGCTGGCGGCCTCGCCCTCCAAACGGGCCGGCGGCACAAGGATGTCGAGCACGCGGTCTTCGGCCGCGTCCTCGGCGCGCAGGCGCTGGCGGCGCAGCTGCACCTCGCGCTCCTGCTTGACGGCCATGTCGATCAGGTCGCGGATGATGGTGTCCACATCCTTGCCGACATAGCCCACCTCGGTGAACTTGGTCGCCTCGACCTTGATGAAGGGCGCGCCGGCCAGGCGGGCCAGGCGGCGGGCGATCTCGGTCTTGCCAACGCCGGTGGGGCCGATCATCAGGATGTTCTTGGGCGTGATCTCGCCGCGCAGCTTGTCATCCACCTGCTGGCGGCGCCAGCGGTTGCGCATGGCAATGGCCACGGCGCGCTTGGCGGCGTTCTGGCCGACGATGTGCTGGTCGAGTTCGGAGACGATTTCTTGGGGGGTCATGGAGCTCATGGTTCCAACACTTCGATGGTGTGATTGCCGTTGGTGTAGATGCAGATCTCGCCGGCAATTTCCAGCGACTGCTTGACGATTTCGGGGGCGCTGAGCGTGCTGTGCTGCAGCAGGGCGCGCGCGGCGGCCTGGGCGTAGGCGCCGCCCGAGCCGATGGCGACGATGCCCAGCTCGGGCTCCAGCACATCGCCATTGCCGGTGATGATCAGCGAGGCCGTGCGGTCGGCCACGGCCAGCATGGCCTCCAGGCGGCGCAGCACGCGGTCGGTGCGCCAGTCGCGCGTCAGCTCGACGGCGGCGCGCACCAGGTGGCCCTGGTGCTTTTCGAGCTTGGCCTCGAAGCGTTCGAACAGGGTGAAGGCATCGGCCGTGGCGCCGGCGAAACCGGCCAGCACCTGATCGCGGTGCAGCTTGCGCACCTTGCGCGCGCTGGCCTTGACGACGATGTGGCCCAGGGTCACCTGGCCGTCACCGCCGATGGCGACCTGCATGCGGCCATCCGGCAGTGCACGGCGCACGCTGACGATGGTGGTGCCGTGGAAAGACGGCGGGGCGTTGTTGGAATGTGAGGATGAGTCCATAGCGGTTCCAGATGGGGCTGCGGGTCGCAGCTTTCAAGCATGCGACCCGCAGATGGTGATCTCGATGATGATGAAGGCGGCCGAGGGGCTAGACGGTGCGGACCTTGATCTTGGCGTGCTCGTTGATGCCCATGGCGGCAAAGAACATGGCCACCAGGCGGTGCGGCTCGCTGAAGCTGACGCTGCGGTTCTCGCTGCGGCGGCTCAGCACCCAGTTCAGCAGATCGCCCGCGGCCATGAAATCCAGGCGAATCAGGTGCGGGCAGTTGACGTTGATGACCGTGGCCGTGCCCAGATCCCCGGCCAGCTTGCGCAGCAGTTCGGAGATGTCGCCGCTGAGCTGGCCGCTGAGCTCCAGGTCCACGGTCGGCTCCAGCCGTGCCTGCTCGCTGATCTGTGATTCCAGGAAGGAGGTCGAGGCGCCCTCGGGCGCGGCCGTGCTGGTGGCCGGGCCGGTGGTCGAGAGGCTGGCGCCGCTGACGCCGACACGGCAGCGCGTGCGCTCCCACGATGGCGGCGAGACCTCGTAGGTGACGCAGTAGTCGATCGCTGCTTCGTCGAACTGATCGGGGCGGTTGACCAGGCGCAGGGCTTCCAGGCGCAGCATCCAGAGCTGCGGGTCGATGTCGCGCACGCCGATGGGCGTCAGCTCGCGCAAGGCCTGCAAAAAGGCCTCGCCCGAAAGCCAGCGCATGTCCACCTGCTGCTTGGCCCATTCGCGGAACACGCCGTGCAGCTGAACGCTGGCGCTGGGGGTGATCTGGCGCGCGGCCGACCAATCCAGCACCCAGGGCATGGGCAGGTTCTGGCAGCGCTTTTGCAGCAAGGCCACGGCCTCGTCGTCGATGGTTTCAGGTGCCGCCCAGCCCACGCCGCCGCTGGCCTTGGCCATGGGCGCACGCTGCTGCTTGGCTGCGGCCTCGGCCACCAGCTTGGGCAGGGAGAACCATTGCGGCGCCGAGCGACCGAACTGCTGGGCGTAGTTGAGCGCCAGCGCCTCGAACTTGGCCTGCTGGCCGGTGGCGCGGTAGTGGTCGAACAGGACCAGCCAGGTCTCGCCATCGCCGTGGCGGCGGCCGCCACTTTGGGTCAGCTCGACCAGGGCGCGCTCGCAGCTTTCGTAATCGGCATTGGCGAAGGCGATCACGGCTTCGTCCAGCTCGGGGTCATGGATCAGCTCATGCACCTCGATGGGCTTGTTCTCGACCTTCTTGCCGGGCTTTTCTTCGGCCACATGGAAGCTCAGGGGCTGGTCCAGCACCGGCAGGGTGCTGAGGCCGGCTGGCGGCGTGGCGGCGGGTGTGGCTGTTTTGGCGGCGGCCGGCTTGGCGGCCTTGGCCGGTTTGGCCAGGCCGGTGGCTGGCGCCGGTTTGGCGGGCGGGAAGGGCACCGCGGGCAGCGCGCCCAGATTGGGCAGGCGGCTGGGTTTGGCGTCCGAGAGCGGGGCCATGCCCACGCCCATGGTCAGGGCCGAGGCGCCGCTGCCGCTCTTGCTGTCCAGCTTGCTGTCGCGCTGCGTGCTGCTGTGGGCGAACTGGCTGCCACGGCCGTTGCGGCTGGGCACGCCATCGGCGGGAATGGTGGAGGGCGAGAAATGCACCGGCCGCGTGCTGGTCTCAAAGAAGCCCGGCGGATGGGTGGTTTGCAGCTGGGTGGGGGCGAAGCTCTCGCCGGCCATTTGCTGCTCGATCTCGTCGATCTTGGCTTTCACGCCCAGATCGATCTTGGAATTGACCTCGCTGTGGCCGCTGGCGCGCTCGACTTCTTCCAGCTTGGAGCTGGAGGAGCCCAGGGCGGCGAGTTGCTCGGGCGTCAGGCCCTCGCGGCGGATGCGGCGCAGCATGTCCAGCTCGCGCTTGCGCACGAAATCATTGCGGCGCTTGCGCTCGACCATGGCGCGCAGCTCGGCCTTGGCCTGGTCGCCTTCCGGGTCGTCCTGGCGCGAGTTGATCTCGGCCCAGTCCGTGGTCGGGTTGGCCACAAAGCGCGCGACCTTGCGGAAGAAGCTCTCGCCGTCTTTCGGTTCTGTCATGCGCGCTGGGCCTTGGGTGGAAGGATGTGGGGTGGTGATGAAGGGCGTTCGGTGGCGCCGGAGCGCCTCGGAGTGCGTGATCGGCAGTCCGTAGCGCGCTCAGCAGCTCGTCCCGCTATCAGTCACCGAACATCTTTTGCTTCATCTCGCGGCGTTGCTGGGCTTCCAGCGACAGCGAGGCGGTCGGGCGGGCGATCAAACGGCCCAGGCCGATGGGTTCGCCGGTTTCGTCGCAGTAGCCGTATTCGCCGTTGTCCAGGCGGGCCAGGGACTGGATGATCTTCTTCAGCAGCTTGCGCTCGCGGTCGCGGGTGCGCAGCTCCAGGGCGTGCTCTTCCTCGATGGTGGCGCGGTCGGCCGGGTCGGGGACGATGGAGGTGTCTTCGCGCAGGTGCTCGGTGGTTTCGCCGGCATTGGACAGCACGCCGTTCTTCAGCTCATTGAGCTTGGCACGGAAGAACTCGACTTGCTTGGGGCCCATGTACTCGGAGTCGGGCATGGCCAGCACTTCGGCATCGGTCAGTTCGGCGCCAGACTTGGTCTTCCAGGCATTGGCCAGCTTGGGGTCGGCCTTGGCGGCTTTGTTGGAATTCTGAGGGCTTTCGATCACGGGCGTAGTCATTTGTCGGGTGGGCGGCTTCGGGGGAGCGAATCGGTCAGCGAAGCGGCTGTTTCCGGTCGGTGGAGGGCTGGCATCGAGCAAAGCGACAGCTGGTGAGGTCCCTGCGGCATCCACTTTGGACGACTTGGCCGTGGCCTTGCTGGTTTTGCTCGGCTTGGCATCGGCGTCAGGCTTGTTGGCTGACGTCGGGGTCGGGTTCGGGGCCTGGATCTTGCTCACGTTTCTCTCCTCGCTCCGGCAGACGATCTGAATGTCTCTGTCGGGCTAGATTGCAATCGGGACCAGCTGATTCGCTTTTTCGGGCGCCGCGGATTGTAGCCAGCTTGAGTGTGCGCTCTGAATGCCTGAGTTAGGGGAGTTTTCCCCCGGTCTCAGGCCCCTAATTCGCCACTTCGGCCGGCTGTTTTTCGCGCGGTGCTCAGGCCAAGCAGCCTTCCAAACCTTGCAAGAGGATTTCCTTGGGCAGGTCGATGCCGATGAAAACCATTTTGCTCGTCTTTTTCTCGCCGGGCATCCAGCGCGGGCCCAGGTCTGAGCCCATCAGCTGGTGCACGCCCTGGAAGATCACGCGCTTGTCCGTGCCCTTCATATTCAGCACGCCCTTGTAGCGCAGCAGCTTGGGGCCGTAGACCTGGACGATGGCGCCCAGGAAGTCTTCCAGCTTGGCCGGGTTGAAGGCGCGGTCGGACTTGAAGACGAAGGATTTCACGTCATCGTCATGCACATGGTGGTGCGGGTGGTCGCAATGCTCGCCATGCTCATGGTCGTGATCGTGGTGATGGTGGTGGTCGTCCACCTTCAGGAAATCGGGGTCGATCTCCAGCTTGGCGTTCAGATTGAAGCCGCGCAGGTCCAGCACGCGCGACAGCTCCACCTCACCGAAGTGCACGCGCTGCTGGGGCGCACGCGGGTTCATGTGCTTGAGGCGGTGGCTCAGGGCGTCGACAGCGGCGCTGTCCACCAGATCGGCCTTGCTGATGAAGATCTGGTCGGCAAAGCCCACCTGGCGGCGCGCTTCCTGGCGGCTGTCCAGCTGCTGGGTGGCGTGCACGGCATCGACCAGGGTCAGCACGCCGTCCAGCAGATAGGCCTCGGCGATCTCGTCGTCCATGAAGAAGGTCTGGGCCACCGGGCCGGGGTCGGCCACGCCGGTGGTTTCGATGATGACGCGCTCAAAATCGAGCTCGCCGCGGCGCTTCTTGGCGGCCAGGTCGGACAGGGTGGTGCGCAGGTCTTCACGGATGGTGCAGCACACGCAGCCGTTGTTCATCTGGATGATCTGTTCCTGGGTGTCAGCCACCAGGATCTCGGTGTCGATGTCCTCTTCACCAAACTCGTTCTCGATCACGGCGATCTTCTGGCCGTGGGCTTCCGAGAGCACGCGCTTGAGCAGGGTGGTCTTGCCGGATCCGAGGAAGCCGGTGAGGATGGTGACGGGGATGAGACCTTTGGACATGATGGGTTCGCGCGCGGCGCTCTGCTAGAAAAACCAGCCCTGGATATGGGGGCGGGTGAATGTCCTGCAAGAGCCTTGTCATGTCAATCGGTTATTCTGCAAGCTTGTGTAACTACGACACGCAGTCCCAGTGTCTGAACCTCAGCCTAGTCGGCCCTCTGCAAATCATGCAAAAGGGGGCGAAAGAAAACCATCCGCAGTGCCGCGCGGCCTCCTGGTGCGCATGTTGGAGTTTCTCCATCCCGGCCCGGATTCCAAAAGTGAGCTGCTGGAGGCCCTGGCCGATGCCGAGCAGCGCGAGCTGATCGAGCCCGAATCCCGCCAGATGCTGGAAGGCGTGCTCCGCATGGCCGAGCTCAGCGCCGGCGATGTGATGGTGGCGGCGCCGCGCATGGATTTGCTCGACATCGATGCGCCTTACGACGAGCTGCTGGCCGCGGTGATCGACACCGGCCATTCGCGCTTTCCGGTCTTCGAGGACCAGCGCGACAACATCATCGGCATCCTGCTGGCCAAAGACCTGCTCAAGATCCAGCGCGCCCCCGAGCTCAACCTGCGCGCCCTGCTGCGGCCGACCGTGTTCGTGCCCGAGAGCAAGGGGCTCAATGACCTGCTGCGCGATTTCCGCTCCAACCGCAACCACCTGGCCATCGTCATCGATGAGTTCGGCAACACCGCCGGCCTGATCACCATCGAGGACGTGCTGGAAGAAATCGTCGGCGAGATCGAAGACGAGTTCGACGACAAGGATGGCGAATCCGGCATCTACACCCTGGCCGATGGCAGCCAGCGTGTGGCTGGCGACACGCCCATCGCCCAGGTCAACCAGGCTTTCAGCCTGCAGCTGGCGCTGGACGAGTTCGACACCATCGGTGGCCTGGTCGCGCAAGAACATGGCCGGGTGCCGCGCCGCGGTGAGGTGGTCGAGCTGGCCGGCCTGCGCTTTGCCGTCATGCTGACCCGCGGCGGCTCGGTGCGCTGGTTCAAAGTCACCCGCATTCCCAAGACCGAGGCCTGATGCGCAAGCTGCTTCCAACGTTCCTGACCTCGACCAAGGCCGCCCCCCGGGTGGCCTTTTTTGCGGCCTTGCTGGCCGGTTGTCTGCACACCGCCTCGTTTGCGCCGCTTGACGCCTGGTGGCTGCAGATCCTGGCTCTGGCCGGTCTGGCCGGTCTGGCCTGGGCGGCGAGCCCGCGCCGGGCCGCGCTCTTGGGCTTTGGCTTTGGCCTGGCTTGGCTGAGCAGCGGTCTGTGGTGGCTGCACATCAGCATGCATCAGTTCGGCGGCATCCCTTGGCTGCTGGCTGCGCTGGCCGTGCTCTTGCTCGCCGCTTTTTTGTCCTGCTACTACGCGGCTTTGTTGGCAGTGTGGGCAGCGCTGCGGCAAAGGGCGCAGCCGGGCCCCGCGCTGCAGGCCTTGATGTTTGCGGCGATCTGGCTGCTGGCCGAGCTCTTGCGCGCCACGGTGTTTGGCGGGTTCCCGTGGATCGCCAGTGGCTATGCCCACACCGTCGGCCCGCTGGCGGCCTGGGCGCCCTGGGTCGGGGTGTACGGCATCTCGGCGCTGGCGGCGCTGGCGGCGGCGGCACTGGCGGCCTGGGCCTTGCCGGCGGTGCGCGCCTGGCGGCCGGCTGCGGCGGTGCTGGCATCGCTGGCGCTGGCAGCGGCGCTGCTGCCGCAGGACTTCACGCGTTCAACGGGCTTCATGAAAGTGTCCCTGCTGCAGCCCAATGTGCCGCAGGACCAGAAGTTCGATCGCGATCGCATCGAGGCCAATCTGGAGCAGCTGGCCCAGCTGATTGAATCGGCACGCGGCCAGCTGGTGCTGACGCCGGAATCGGTGGT
>JAIXSD010000524.1 GCA_027484885.1 Rubrivivax sp. | reverse complement strand
GCCCAGGCCGAGGCCTTTGTTCGTACCCTGGCCCAGCGCCTGCGGCGCGGCGCGGCTTTTCTGATCGACTACGGCTTCCCCGAGCGCGAGTACTACCATCCGCAGCGCCACGGCGGCACCTTGATGTGCCACCACCTGCACCGCAGCGACCCCGATCCCCTGGTGCTGGTGGGCGAGAAAGACATCACCGCCCACATCAACTTCACCGGCATCGCCCTGGCCGGCCAGGAGGCCGGGCTCGAGGTGCTGGGCTACACCAGCCAGGCCCATTTCCTCTGGAACTGCGGCCTGGCCAGCTTGCTCGAAGGCGCCAGCGTGGCCGAGCGCAGCATGGCCCACAAGCTGGTGGCCGAGCACGAGATGGGCGAGCTCTTCAAGGTGATCGGCTTTGCGGCTGCGGGCTCGGGCTTCGAGGCACTGGGTTTTGCGAGAGGGGACCGCTCACACATGTTGTGAGGCGCTCAGCCCCAGACCCAGATGCGGTCAAACGCCCCGGCGCCGACGCTGCCCTAGCGCCAATCCAACCAGTCCCGCCAGCATCAAAGCTACGCTGCCCGGCTCGGGCACAGCGGCGATGGCGGCGTGGTCCACGCCGTTCACATGCAGGGACCAGTAGCCCCCTTTTTGGTCGCCGGTGTTGAGGTTGGAGCTGGGTTGCACCCAGTCGGCCAGGGCCACCGGGGTGCTGCCATCGAGCGTGAAGCCGATGCTGTTGGCGCCCGCGATCGGGTCATTGCCCGCCAGGCTTAGCGTCAGACGGTAGTGGCCGGCGGCGAAAGAGCTCAGCACGATGCCAGCGTCGAAGTAGCCCGGGCCGGCGAAGCTGCCGTCGTTGTCGTCGATGGTTTGCAGCCAGGCGTGCTGGGCGTTGTACAGGCCCAGCGTGGGGTCGAAGTTCAGGCCTGATTGCCAGGAGTCGGTGAACAGGGTGATGGTCTGTTCGCTGCTCAGGCTGAAGTCGATCTGCACGACATCGGTGTTATGGGTGAACTGGCCGCTGAAGCTGAAGTCGGCGGCTTGGGCGGCCAGGGCGGCAAAGCCCAGGGTGGCGGCAGCCAGGCTGCGCAGCGCGAAATGGGTGCTCATGGGTGTGATCTCGGTGAAATGAGGGGGTGCGACGTGGGGGCTGGGCCCGCATCAGGGCGCCAGCAGCGGCGGGTTGGCGCGAGACGGGGTCTGGGCCGAGGGGCTCAGGCGTTGGCTGCCGGCCTGCACTTCAAAGGCAGCGCCAAAGCTCTCGAGATGGCTGGGGCTGGCCACGGTGTCCACGTACCACCACTCGCACACCGCGCGCTGACGGTTCACGTCCAGCAGCATGTAGCCGCGGCGATGCAGGTTGATGTACTTGAAGTGCGGGTTGAGCGAGCGCAGATAGGCCGCGGTGCCACCGCTGGTGTCGCTGTCCACGCCCGGCGAGGTCACCGAGGTGCCGACGAACTCCACCGCTTGCGAACCCTCGCCGGTGGCCGGGTTGTAGCCGCCGGTGCTGACATTGGGGTTGTTCGGGTCCTGCGTCAGGTCGGCCGCCCAGGAGCTGTGGATGTCACCGGTCAGCACCACGACGTTGTCAACACGGCCATGCGCGGCATCGCCCTTGATGATGTCGTAGATGCGGTTGCGAGCGGGCTGGTAACCATCCCACTGGTCGCTGTTGAGGAAGACGCCGCCACCGGCCGAATTGGCCGCTGCCACGCCTTTGAGCTGGGCGAACATCACGCCCTGGCCCAGCAGCTTCCATTGCGTGCCGCCTTGGCGCAGGCGCTCGGCCAGCCAGGCTTCTTGCTCGTTGCCGAGCAGGCTGCGGCTGGGGTCGGCAAAGGGGCCACTCTGTGTGAAGCCCTGGCCCAGCGGCGTCGCGATGCTGCCCTTGATCTGCTGTGAACGGTTGCTCAGGCGCTCTTCCAGCATCAGCAGGTCGACGAGGTCACCGTAGACGAAGTTGCGGTGGTTGTCGTTGAGCTTGGCGGTGTTGACCGGGCGCACCGGCATCCACTCGTAGTAGGCCTGCAGGGCAGCGGCCTGGCGTGTGGCCCAGTCGCCCTCGGTGCTGGGCTGGTGGTTTTCGGCGCTGGTCTTGTAGGCGTCGTTGGCGGTTTCGTGGTCGTCCCAGATGGCGATCAGCGGGTGCTGGCGGTGCATGGCCTGCGAGTCGGCATCGCGCTTGTACTGGGCGTGGCGTTGGCGGTAGTCGCTCAGCGAGACGATCTCGGTCGCGGGTTCCGACGGGCGCGCCGAGCCGTACTGGCCGCTGCCATATTCGTAGATGTAGTCGCCCAGATGGACGACCAGGTCCAGGTCAGCGCGCTGGGCGATGCGGGCGTAGGCGTTGAAGTAGCCATAGGCCAGGTTGGAGCAGCTGACCACGGCCATGCGCAGGCTGCTGGTGCTGCCCACCGGCAGGGTCTTGGTGCGGCCGATGGGGCTGCTGGCGCCCTCGGCGCTGAACTGGTAGTAGTAGGTCCGGCCCGGCTGCAGGCCGATGGCATCGACCTTGACCGTGTAGTCACGGCCCGGGTTGGTCTTGCTGCTGCCGCGCAGCACCACCTGGGTGAGCGCGGGGTCGGTGGCCACCACATAGCTGACCGGCACGGCAGGCTTGATGCTGGCCGGCGTGACGCGGGTCCAGAGGATGACGCGGTCGCTCAGCGGGTCGCCGCTGGCCACGCCGTGCTGGAAGACCGGCGCGAGCGCTGCGGACTGCGCCGCCAGCGGCAGCAGCAGGGGCGTGGCGGTGGCCACGGCCACGGTGCCTGCGCCAGAGCGCTTGAAGAAATCGCGGCGTGTGCTGCCAGTGCGCAGCGGCTTGACTTGTGTCGGGCGTCCCATATCCATCTTTCGTCGGCAGCGCGCGAAGGAGGATGCCGGCGCGCTAGCGGCGCAGTCTGGCAGCGCAGTTTGACAAGCTGACGCTGGAATGGGGACGGGGCGTAGTCCGTCCGGCACCCGGCCGAGGGGCTCGCTTCGCGGCCTTCAGCCGCCCAAGGCCGCCAGCCTCGCCCGCTGCACCGCCCGCCCGATGTCCGGCCCTTTGCGGCCCTCGGCCAGCGCTTGCGCGCTGACGGCGGCCAGGTCCACCGCTTGCACGGCGCGCAGGTCCTGCAGCAGCTTGTCGCGCTGCGGGTAGGGGCGGTCTTCCAGGCCCAGGCGGCCGCGGGCGTCGCATTCGCAGGCCCAGAGCAGCTGCTCGAAACGCTCGGGGCGGCGCCAGGCGTCGCAGCGCTCCATCAGGCGCAGGCGGGCTTCAGGGCTGAAGCTCTCGCTCTGGTGCACATGGGTGTGCTCGCGGGCCACCAGCTCGGCCAGTTCGCGGCAGTCGCTGGGCACGCGCCAGCGTTCGCTCAGGCGCCGCACCAGGGGCAGGCCGCGGCTCTCGTGGCCGATGTGGCGGGGCAGCACATCGGCCGGGGTCAGGCCCTTGCCCAG
>JAIXSD010000147.1 GCA_027484885.1 Rubrivivax sp. | reverse complement strand
GCCGACTTGACCGAGATCTGCTGGCCGATGATGGAGCGGGCCAGGGTGGTGAAGGCATCGGCCCGGCTTTGCAGCCGCGCTTCGCCAAACTGAGGGATCAGTTTCTTCAGCACCCGATCGCGCTTGACGAGATGCCGGCAAGCCTCATCCCAGTAGTCCGGGGTCACCCCGGCTGCATTGACGCGCACCACGCTCAGGCTCGCGACCAGGTGGTGCCAGCGGCGGAATCCTGCAAGACGATGCCTGTGGCCAGGAGTTCGGCGCGGATGCGGTCCGCCCCGGCGAAATCACGCGCAGCCTTGGCGGCAGCGCGCGCTTCGATCTGGGCCTGAATCGCGGCTTCGTCCAGGCTGGCGCCGGCCTGCAGGTATTGGCGCGGCGTCTGCTGCAGCACACCGAGGGTGCCGGCCAGCTTCTTCAGCAAGGCCGCATCCGCAAGCGAACGCGTGCGGTTCACCTCACTGGCCAGCTCGAACAGCACGGCCAGGGCGCCTGGGGTGTTGAAGTCATCGTCCATGGCCGCACGGAAAGCGGCGGCGCGCGGCTCGCTCCAGTCCAGCTCGGCCAGTTCCGGCACCTCCAGCCCATCGAGCGAGGTGTAGAGGCGGCGCAGCGCGGCACGCGCGTCGTCCAAGTTGGCGTCGCTGAAATTGAAGGGGCTGCGGTAGTGCGTGCGCAGCATGAAGTAGCGCAGGGTTTCGCCGTCGTAGGTCTTCAGCACATCCTGGATGGTGAAGAAGTTGCCCAGGCTCTTGGACATCTTCTCGTTGTCCACATTCAGGAAGCCGTTGTGCATCCAGACGTTGACGAAGGCATGGCCCAGCGCGCCCTCGCTCTGAGCGATCTCGTTCTCGTGGTGAGGGAACTGAAGGTCCATGCCACCGCCGTGGATGTCGAAACGCTCACCCAGCAAAGCGCAGGACATGGCCGAGCACTCGATGTGCCAACCGGGGCGACCAGGGCCGTAGGTGCTGGCCCATTTGGCGTCCTCGGGCTCGCTTTCCTTGGCGGATTTCCACAGCACAAAGTCCAGGGCGTCGAGCTTGCCGTCGTCCACAGCCACGCGCTCACCGGCACGCAGATCGTCCAGCGACTTGCCGCTGAGCTTGCCGTAGCCGGGGAATTTGCGCACGGCGTAGTTCACATCGCCATTGCTGGCGCGGTAGGCCAGGCCCTTGTTTTCGAGCGTGCCGATCAGGTCCAGCATCTGGCCCACGTAATCGGTGGCACGCGGCTCATGGGTCGGGCGCTCGACGCCGAGGGCGCCAATGTCGCGGTGCATGGCGGCAATCATCTGGTCGGTCAGCTCGCGGATGCTGATGCCGCGCTCGACCGCACGCTTGATGATCTTGTCCTCGATGTCGGTGATGTTGCGCACATAGGTCACGCGGTAGCCCGAGGCCTTGAGCCAGCGCTGCACCACATCGAAAGCCATCATCATGCGGGCATGGCCCACATGGCAGAGGTCGTAAATCGTCATGCCGCAAACGTACATGCGCACATGGCCGGGTTCGATGGGAGCGAAAGGCTGGACCGAGCGGGTCAGCGTGTTGTAAATGCGAAGAGACATGGGTGCTTGAGCCAGGATTTACGCGCCGAGCCGCTTGGCCTCTGACTTGCCGAGAGGGCGTCAGACCGGCCGGCTGGCCCGCGATGCGCAATGAGGCATGGGCTGCGGCCGGTTCGGCTTCAAGCGATGCTCACACTGCTTCGAAGGCCGGCCAGACGTCTGTGGGGCGGGCGCCGTAGAATGAGCCTCAGTATACCGGCAGGGTTCTGCAGCCAAGTCTTGGCACTTACCCGCCAAGCTGTCCCACTTGCGCCCCATGCCTGACCAACACCTGCCCTCCCCCCTGCACCCCACACCCCGCCGGCAGCCTCGGCTGCGGGCCCGGCTGCCGCTCTTCAGCGCGCTGCTGACCCTGAGTCTGCTGGCACCCGCATGGAGCCAGGCCAGCGAGCTCGACATTGCCCAGCGCCAGTGGCTGGCTGGCCAGCGCCAGCAGGCGGTGGGTACGCTGGAGGCCGCCCTCAAGCAAACCCCTGACGAACTGAAGCTGCGCTTCGCGCTGGGCGTGATGCGCATGGAGATGGGCCAGCTGTCCAGCGCCCAGCAGATCTTCATCCAGCTGACGGAAGACTTCCCCGACCTGGCCGACCCCTACAACAACCTGGCCGTCATCCACGCCGGCCAGGGTGACCTGGACCGGGCTCGCAATGAGCTGGAGCAGGCCCTGCGACTGCAACCCAGCCACGCCCAGGCGCAAGAGAACCTCGGCGATGTGCTGTTGCGCCAGGCACTGCGGGCCTACCAGCGGGCGCAAGAGGCCATGGCGGCCCCGTCGACCAGCCTGGCGCTCAAGCTCAAGCGCACCCACGATCTGCTCCAGGAAGCGTCAACCCGCAACCGCTGAACGCCCACAAAGACAAGACCTTTCACGAGCGAAGGCGTTGCCAGCCTGCTGCCGGCAACGCACCGACAATCGCGCCGCTTCACCACATTTCACAGCCCAAAGATCCCCGGAGGAATGCGACCCATGCCAACGAATTTCGTGCAGTCCCTGAGCCGCAGGCTGGCCCTGTTCTCGCTGGCCGCGCTGGCCGTTTGCAGTGCCGAGGCCCAGGCCCCGCTGGCGGCGCCCGCCTCGGCCGCCGCAGCGCCGCAAATCAACCCGACCGTGTTCGTGCGCCTGAGCACCAGCGAAGGTGAGATTCGCATCGGCCTCGATGCCGACAAGGCGCCCAAGACCGTGGCCAATTTCGTGCAATACGTGAAAGCCGGCCACTACAACGGCCTGATCTTCCACCGTGTGATCGAGAACTTCATGATCCAGGGCGGCGGCTTCACCAAAGACCTGCAACAGCGCCCGACCAAGCCGCCGATTCCGCTGGAATCGCGCAACGGCCTGAAGAACCTGCGCGGTACCCTGGCCATGGCCCGCACCAGCGACCCGAATTCGGCGACTTCGCAGTTCTTCATCAACACCGTGGACAACGCCTTCCTGGACGCGGACAACTCGCGCGACGGCAATGGCTACGCCGTCTTCGGCCTGGTGCTGGAAGGCATGGACGTGGTCGACAAGATCCGCGCCACGCCGACCACGGCCCAAGGCCCGCACCAGAACCTGCCGCAAACCCCCATCACCATCACCAAAGCCCTTGTGGAGCCCAAAAAATGAGCAAAATCGTTGAACTGCACACCAATCACGGCCTGATCCGCGTCGAACTCGACGATGCCAAGGCCCCGGTCTCGGTCGCCAACTTCCTGTCCTATGTGAACAGCGGCCACTACAACGGCACCGTGTTCCACCGCGTGATCAAGGGTTTCATGATCCAGGGCGGCGGCTTTGAAGTCGGCATGAAGCAAAAGCCGACCACGGGCGAGATCCAAAACGAAGCCAACAACGGCCTCAAGAACGATCACTACACCCTGGCCATGGCCCG
>JAIXSD010000287.1 GCA_027484885.1 Rubrivivax sp. | reverse complement strand
TGGTGGCGGTGTCGTAACGCAGCACCTGCAATTGCAGGCTGTTGCCAACGAAGCCCGGGCCCAGGTTCAGCACCGAAGCAAAGGGCGCATCGCCGGCCGGGTCGACGATGTCAAAGCTCTGCGACTGGCCGCCCACCGTGACGATGAAACCGCGCGGCGTGGCGACATTGCCATAACCATTGGCATCGTCGTGCCAGATGGTCAGCTGGCTGAAGGCCAGGGTGTCGGCGAAGTGGAAGGTGATGACCGGGTCCATGGCCGACCAGCCGACGTAGGGGCCGCTGCCTTCGAGGTTCTCGACCCGGTCCCAGCGTTCGGTGGCGATGACGCCGTCGGTCAAGTCACCGAGGCCGCCGCTCAGCGGCGCGAAATCGAGCTGGGTGTTGCCGCTGCCGCTGTAGCCGCGGTCCCAGTAGTTGAAGCTGCCGCCGCTGGCGGTGCCGTAGCCATTGGGCATGTCGTAGGACGTGGGCGACACCGGCGCGGCCAGTGTGGCGGCGCTTGCGAGGGCCAGCATGGCGCTGGCGGTGGCGCTGCGGAGCAGGCGGCGGAAGGTCGGGCGACGAGCAAGAAGACGGTTCATGGCGAACTCCTGATGTGCGTGCGTTGAAGAAAAGGAAGCGCAAGAAAGAAACGAATGAAAGAGGCGGCAGACCCACCCTCAGCCACTCCACCAGTGCTTACGCATTCCCCCGCCCACAGCGGCCATGCGGACATCGACAAACTAGGGGTGCACCCCGCGCCAGCGCCGCAGCAACAGCAAGACCAGCAGCATCGAGCCGCCCGCCGCCAGACCCAGGCCCAGCGAGGCCGGGCTCAGCCCGGCGAAGCGGAAGACCTCGCGCAGCGGCGCCAGCCAGAACACCGCGGCCAGCAACACGGTGGTGGCAGCCAGCACCTGCCACAGCACGCGGTTGGGCCGCAACAAGGCCTCGCGCCAGCGCCCACTCAGGCTGCGGCTTGCCAGGATCAGCGCGATATTGCAGCTGACCAGGGCCAGGAACGCCGTGCCCCGCACCGCCTCCTGGCTCATCTGGCCACGGCTGAGCAGAACGGCGTACAAGCCACCCACCACCGCCAGGATCAGCGCGCCCTGGGCCACGCTCCAGGCGATCAAGCGGCCTGAGAACAGCGGCGCGGCCGGGTCGCGCGGCGGCCGGCTCATCACATCGGCCTCTTCTTCCTCGGCCTCGAAGACGATGGAGCAGACCGGGTCGATCAGCAGCTCCAGAAAAGCGATGTGCACCGGCGAGAGCAGCAGCGGCCAACCGAACAAGAGCGGCAGCAATGAGAGGCCGGCAATCGGCACATGCACCGCCAGCACAAAGGCCATGGCCTTGTGCAGGTTGTCGTAGATGCGCCGGCCCAGGCGCACCGCGCCGACGATGGCCGAGAAGCGGTCGTCCAGCAGCACCAGGCTGGAGGCCTCGCGGGCCACATCGGTGCCACGCCCGCCCATGGCGATGCCGATGTGGGCGGCCTTCAGCGAGGGCGCGTCGTTGACGCCGTCGCCGGTCATGGCCACCACCTCGCCTTGGGCCTTCAGCGCCTCGACGATACGCAGCTTCTGCTGCGGCTTGATGCGCGCGAACACGCAGGCGCCCACGGCCAGGCGCTGACGCAGCGCTTCATCGGACAGCTGGGCCAGCTCCGGCCCGGTGAGGGCGGGCTGGGCCACATCCAGGCCGGCCTGGCCGGCGATGGCGCGCGCCGTGGCCGGGTGGTCGCCGGTGATCATGAGCACGCGCAGGCCGGCGGCGCGGCATTGGGCAATCGCCTCGGGCACCTCGGGGCGCAGCGGGTCGGCAAAAGCCAGCAGCCCCAGAAAACGCAGGCCGGTGAAGCCCTGCGGCCCGGCCGGCCAGGGCGGGCCCTGCAGCGGCGTGTCGGTGCAGGCCACGCCCAGCACCCGCAGGCCGCGCTCGGCCATGGCCTGGGTCTCGGCCGCCACCTGGGCGCGCTGCGCCTCGCTCAGGCCGCAGAGTGCCGCCACCGCCTCGGCCGCACCCTTCAGCGCCAGGCGCGAGCCGGCCAGGCCCTCGCCCTGCCAGACATGGCCCATGGCCGGCAGCTCGGGACTGAGCCCGTATTCATGCACCAAGCGCCAGCCGGGGTGGCAGCGCTCGGGCGGCAGCTGGGCCTCGGCCAGGCTATGCAAGGCACGCTCCATCGCGTCGATGGGCGCGATCTCGCTGGCCAGCACGGCCACGTCCAGCAAGTCCATCAAAGCCTCGGGCAGTGCCTGCCCGGCCACGGCCACCCAGCGCAAGGGCGTCTCGCCCAGGGCGGCCAGCTCGGCCACGGCCATCTCATTGACGGTCAGCGTGCCGGTCTTGTCGCTGCACAGCACGGTGGCGGCGCCCAGGGTTTCGATGGTGGCCGCGCGGCGCGCCAGCACGCGCTGCTGCGACAAGCGCCAGGCACCCATGGCCATGAAGACCGTCAGGATGAGCAGGAACTCCTGCGGCAGCATGGACATGGCCAGGGTGATGCCGGCCAGCACGCCGCCCAGCCAATCGCCGCGCAGCAGGCCGAAGAGCAGCAGCACCAGCACGCTCAAGGCCAGACCCAATATGGAGAACAGGCGCACCAGGCGGCGCGTCTGCTGGTGCAGCGGCGTGGGCGGGATCTCGATCTCGGCCAGCGAGCTGCCGATGCGGCCGATCTCGCTGCGCACGCCAGTGGCCGTCACCCGCGCCAGGCCCTGGCCGCCCACCACCAGCGAGCCGGCAAACACCCGGCCCACCTCCTGCTCGGCGCCGGCGCGCTTGTCCACGGCCAGCGATTCGCCGCTGAGCAGGGATTCATCGGTCTGCAGGTCGTGGCTGCTGAGCAGCAGCGCATCGGCCGCCACCCGGTCGCCCTCCTCCAGCAGCAGCAGATCGCCGCACACCACCTCGCGGCCGGCGATTCGCTGCGCCTGGCCGCCGCGCCGCACCAGGGCGCGCGGGCTGGTCAGGTCGCGCAGTGCCTCCAGCACCCGGGCCGTGCGCTGCTCCTGGCTGACGCTGATGATGACCGTCAGCAGCACAAAGGCCAGCAGCATCAGCGCCTCGCCGCGGTTGCCCAGCAGCAGGTAGATGGCGCCGGCCGCCAGCAGCAGCTGCAACATGGGCTCGCGGATCAGCTCGGCCAGGATGTGCCAGACCGTGCGGTGCTGGGGCGGGCTCAGCTCGTTGGGCCCGTCCTGGGCCAGGCGGCGCGCCGCCTCGGCGGGGCTCAGGCCTTGCTGGCTGTCGTCGTCAGGGGCTGGGGGCGCTGGGGCTGGCTTCATCCCCTCAGAGTATGGCCAGGGATGTGACTGCGGCGTGTAGGAGAGCGCCGCGCTGGGATAAGCCTGCCAACTTCAGTTCGCGCTAAGCCAGCGCGCGCAGCATGGGTGTACTGCCCCCATCCGGACACGCGCCATGCCCCGCCACCTCAAGCTCAAATCACCCCTGCTGCTGCTGGCCGCCGCCCTCCTCGGCCCCAGCCGAGCCAGCGCCGCCACCCCGGCCGAGTTGCTGGACGGCTATGTGGCCGCCGCCCGCGCGCCGGCCGATGCCCGCCGCGGCCAGGCGTTTTTCACCCAGCGCCATGGTGCCGAGTGGAGCTGCGCCTCCTGCCACCACGCCTTGCCCACCGGCGCGGGTCAGCACGCCAGCACCGGCAAGGAGATCGGCGCCCTCGCGCCGGCCTTCAACCCACGGCGCTTCAGCGAACCGGCCAAGGTGGAGAAATGGTTCCGCCGCAACTGCAAAGACGTGTTGAACCGCGAGTGCAGCGCCGGTGAAAAAGCCGATGTGCTCGCCTGGCTGATGACGCTCAAACCTTGAACCGAAAGGCTCGCCCATGAACACACGCACCGCCCGATTTCGCCGGCTCGCCCTGATCGGACTGGCCCTGGTGGCGCCACTCTGCCCTGCCGATGAAGGCCGGCGCCTGAAAGTGCCGCTGCTGCCGGCCTACCAGCAGGAATGCGCGGCCTGCCACATCGCCTATCCGCCGGGGCTCTTGCCGGCGGCGTCCTGGCAGCGCATCAGCCAGAACCTCGGCAAGCACTACGGCAGCGATGCCTCGCTGGACCCCGCCACCGTGGCGCAGCTGAGCCAATGGCTGAGCGCCAACGCAGCCACGGGCAAGCGCGCCCGCGAGGTACCACCCGAAGACCGCATCACCCGCAGCGCCTGGTTTGTGCGCGAACACGATGAAGTGCCGGCCGCCACCTGGAAGCGCGCCTCCATCAAGAGCGCTGCCCATTGCGCCGCCTGCCACGGCGGCGCTGAACAAGGAGATTTCAATGAACACCGCATCCGCATTCCCAAGTGAGGGCGACACCGGCTCGCCCACCCCGGCGCCGCAGCGCCGCGTCATCGACGCACCGACGCGCGCCCTGCACTGGCTGCTGGCCCTGAGTTTCAGCGGCGCCTACCTCTCGGCCGAGAGCGAGCGCTGGCATCTGCTGCACATCACCCTGGGCTACACCGCCCTGGGCCTGGTGCTGGTGCGACTGCTCTGGGCGCTGCTGGGGCCACGCCGGGTGCAGGCCTCCGTCTGGTGGGGCAAGGTCCGCACGCTGCCGGCGCAGCTGCAGGCCTGGCGGCAGGGTCGTGGCTCGGTGCCGGCAGGCTTTCAGGCCGTCAACGCGGTGCTGGTGCTGGGGCTGCTGGCCACGCTGCTGCTGGCCACGCTCAGCGGCATGGGCCTGGAGCTGGAATGGTGGAGCGCGGCGGCCGAATGGCTGGACGAGGCCATGGAAGAAGGCCACGAACTGATGGGCAATCTGGTGCTGGCCTTGGCGCTGGCCCATATCGGCCTGGTGCTGGGTGTCAGCCTTCTGCGGCGCCAGAACCTGGCCGGGCCCATGCTCAGCGGCAAGACCCCCGGCCGCGGCCCAGACCTGGTGCAGCGCAATGGCGGGCTGCTGGCCGCGCTGATCGTCGCCGCGGTGCTGGGCTTCTGGGCCTGGCAGTGGCAGCACGATGCACCACTGGGCGCAGGTCCCGACCGAGACCGGGCCAGCAGCTCACAGGGCCACGCCGAGGCCAAGGCCGGAGCGCATG
>JAIXSD010000120.1 GCA_027484885.1 Rubrivivax sp. | reverse complement strand
CGCGAGCAAGTCTCCCTGTTCGGCAACGCCACCGGCATCCGCGTGCGCCATGGCCAAGCCCTGGATGCCAAGGCCAGCAACTGGACGAACTACCACGACCGCCTGAGTCTGAGCTCAAGCGACGGCGCCCACCTGGACTTCAACGCCAGCTCTCTGGCCGATGATGGCGCTCTGGCCAACGCGGGCATGCAATACGACGCTGCACGCAACTGTTTGTGGGTGCAAAGCAATGCCGAAAATGGCGCGCTGTACCGTATCGACGGCCTGGAAGGCAACAACTGGCGGGTGAGCAAGCAACTCGGGCCCGCCGCCCTGCTGAGTCATCCGCACGGCACCTGGGGGCGCTTCAGATTGGCACGCGTGGGTGGCGCTGACGTGGCGCTGCGCCTGAGCAGCACCACCGATCCCGTGCAGGTGCTGCGTTTGGGCTGAGCGGGCCTGGCACTCTTGATCGCGGCGCCAGCCTTGGAGCGGGCGCCGCCGAGCATCAGATGCTGCGAGGGCCGATGTACTCGCGCGCGATCACAACCGAATTCATACGGAAGTGCATGTCGGCGGCCGCAGCCTCGGTTCCACCGTGGTACCAGTCCAGCCAGAAGCCCTGGATGCCCATCTCAGGGTGACGCCGCCAGCGCAAATCCTTGCGCTCCCAGGCCAGCACGCCGTCGACCCAGACGCGGTACTCGCCGTCGCGATTGGCCACCCCATTGCCGAGCGCATCAAAGGGGCCGCTGATGGTGTTCATGACGATCTCATGCTCAATCGAGAACCAGCGCTCCTTGCTGAGCACGACACCGGGCCAGTAGCAATCCTCGCCAAAGGCGGAGGCTTGATCGAGGTGGTACATATAGTTGGCCATGGTGAACAGGCCGTCGTAGGGGTTGCCATCCTTGCTGGCCATGCCCCCGAGGCCACGCATGGAGCAGCCTTCATAGGTCCAGCCGCCGGTGCTCGCATTCGCCACCTTGCGGCCGGTGCCCGGTGAGCCGCCATTGCCTGTGGTGGATTGCCAGTAGCCGCCCCCGGCGGTGTTCCACCAGCCAAATCGACCATCCCAACCCGGCATCTTGTTGGCCTGCAAGGTCGAGCCCCAGTCCTGCTCCAGGTAAACCATGTAGCGAGCGAACAGGCGCGTCTCCACCACGTTCGGCACGCCCTTGGCGCCGCCACTCACCACATTGCGCTGCAAATCGCCACCCTTGAGCATGCCCTTGGCAATCACGCCACGCACATAAGTGCCGTTGGTGCGCGACTCCTGCACTTGGCTGAAACCGGGGGACATATCGCCCGCCTGCCAGCGCGTGCGGTCGATGACCGAGAAGTCACTGGCGAAGAGGACCGAGGAATGCTTCTCGATGCCTTGGTCACCCGGGTACTTGCCAGCGATGCCCGCCTGTGCGGTACCGCTGCCTGCGCCGATGCGGAAGGTCGGCGGATTCAACTCGAAAGCGTAAATGTTGCCGGGATACTTCAGTTCCAGGCAATGCATTTTGAGCGTGGCCTTGCTGACCTGACCCTTCACCGAACTCAAATCAAACTGAACTGCAGCAAACCAATTGGTTTTGGACACCTCGAACTTGCTGCGGGTGTTCTTGCTGGCTGAGGACGAGGGGCTCCAGGCCGCATTGCAAATACAGGGCAAGATGAAGGTGCCGGTATCGGTCACAACCTCGAGCACGGGTTTCAAACTGGCGTCCGAATAATCTCGGCCCGCGAAATAGAAGGACCAATCCTGATTGGTGCGCAAGTAAAAGCCGCGATTCACCCCCTGCGAGAGCCAGCGCTTGACCAAGGCCGCCACATCCAGGTTCACCCAACCGACCGCCACACTCGCTGTGGCATAGGGCTCGGCGCCCTGCGCCACTTGCTTGGCATCCAGCCAGTCGCCCACTCGGAAATTCAGCCAACCCAGCTTGAGCCGCTCGCTCCAGTAAGTGTTGTTGGGTCCGCTGCCACCGTCGTAGGACAGGAATTGCGGCAACTCACCCGGTGCAGGGGCGGGTGTAGGCGCGGGAGTGGGCGCTGGTGTCGGGGCGGGAGTCGGCGCAGGTGTCGGTACAGGCGCCGGAGCGGGGTTCGGAGACGGCGCCGGACTGGGCGCGGGAATGGGCGCCGGTGCTGGAGCAGGTGCGGGCTTGGGCGCCACGTCAGGATCGCCGCCTCCACCGCCACCGCCGCCGCATGCCGTCAAGGAAATACCGCCCAGAGCTGCCAGCGAAGAGCGCAGAAACACACGGCGCTCTTCCCAGGCGCGTTCATATTCAGAACCAGATGGGGCCCCATCCTCGTTCGTCACAACTTCATTCTCTGGCTTCAAAACGATGCTTTCCATTGACCGTGCAGACGCACATTTTTCCCCGGACGCCCTGATTGAGGTGTTGAGTATCCAAGGCCGCCCACTATAGTCACGCCTTTCGGCCGAAACCCAGCCACGCTCACACTCTTTTTGTCACCAATGGAAACAACTGCTTCTTCGCTTCAGCCCATTGTGCTCGGCCAGCCCCGTTTCAAGAATTCAAACGTTCAGGCCCTCCACAGCTCG
>JAIXSD010000774.1 GCA_027484885.1 Rubrivivax sp. | reverse complement strand
GGGGCTGATGGCCGCACCCGTCACCGTCGGGGTGGCCTGAGCGCTTTCCACGGTGACTGGCAGCAAGGCGGACAAGGTGCGCTTGAGTTCCTGCTTGTACGCCGCCGACACCTGCAGATTGACCACACCGGCCGCTGCTTCCTGCAGATTCACCCGCAAGGTGTACACCTGATCGCCGGCCACGGCGTCGCCCTGCTGACCGTCATCGCGCATGGCCCCAAGCACCTGGCTGCTGCCGTCTGCCTTGATGCGCAGCACATTGGCACTGCCCAGCTGGTACTTGGGATCGGTGATGCTGACGCTGACCGTCACAGCGGTCGATGCGCCTGCGGTGATCTTGTCCGGCGTCACCGAGGGCGGGCCCATGGTGCCGGCCTGTGCGACGGTCGCAGCCAGCAGGCCGATTGAGCCCAAGCAACGAACCGCGTTGGCTCGCCATGTCCTCGCATGGTTTTGCAGGATTCGGAACATTCTTACCTCCCCGGCCGCGCCGGACACCGAGCACCAATCAACAACGCATCTTTCTGCGCCGCAGACTGATCATCAATTAACCAGTTACATACACAGACTTAATGAAAAAGGCGCTTCCGCGCCAAGCCTGCTGATGCCAGCGCCAGTAACACCAAAGCCCAGGTCTGGGGTTCGGGAACGGTGCGCCCGAAATCCACAGTCAGGTCATCCATGACCAAAGAGGCACCTTGACCGCTGCCTTGAATGACCACGCGAGCGATGCGACCGCTGCTGTCGCTCAAACCAATGAACTCGTTGACCTGACTGCCGGCCTCACCGCTGGTGAGTAAATTCGTGTCAAAAAGGCTGCTGGACGTACCCAGCAGATTTCCGCCAGCGTCGTAGGCCAGGAAACTCAAGCCTTCGACATAGGTGAAGTACGCGCCGACGCTGTAAACACCTTGGGCGAACAGGATTTCCAAGGCGCCACCGTCATCAAAGACAGCGGTATCGCCCGAACGCGGCGGGAACTCGAACTCGTTCAATGACTGGCCCGACTTCAGCGCCTGGGTGTTGGTGAAGCTCAGGCCCGCCAGTTGATTCACCACATGGGTGCCATCTTGAAGGTTGTCAAAGCCATAGACCACTGGTGCCGCCTGTGCCGACGGCATCGACAGCAAGGAAGAAAGCGCCAGCGAAACGCCGGCAGCCCAGACACGAACCCGCTTCTTCATGCATTTGCTCCTGAATTCACTCACGCTGCCGATGGCCACTGAACATCGCCAAAGAGGGGCGGCTGCGGGCCATGGAGAGGTCGAATCGGCCGCAGGGGTTGGCCTAACGACTCGCACGCATTGCGTACGTATTCACGTTATCACGGGGGTCGTACGCGGTTTCGAGGGTTACTCCCGTACCCCCTAGCTTGAAATCCCCCCGCATTCGCGGGGGGCCAAGCTGCAAGCAACTCAGGCGCTCAGCGCACCGAAAGTGGAGACCTTCGCGGGCGGGGCAGGCTGTGCGGCTGAAGCCTGTGCGCGGCTTTGGGCCAGATGTGCCAAATGCGCCGGCGTCATCTCAAACAGCAGGCTGGGCGCCTGACCCGGCAGATCGGCCAGGGCGCCTTTGAGGCGCATGCCCAGGCGCTCGAGGGTGCGGCGGGTGGGCAGGTCGGTGGGGCGCACCAGCGCCAGGACCGCCGGCGCGTGCAATTCCTGGAAAGCCTGGGTCAGGGCCTGCTGGCCCATCTCGGTGGCATAGCCCAAGCCCCAGGCGCGGGGATGGAGCCAGAGCTTGAGGCACAAATGCTGACGGCCATCGACCGACTGCCACATCAGGCCGCCAAAGCCCAGCAACTCATCATCGGCGTCTGCGCCCAGGCTCATGGCCCAGCAGCCATAGCCCCAGCGCTGCCAGTGCAACTGCCAGGACTGCAGCAACTCCAAGCTGGCCTGGCGCGAGACCGGCCCGGGCTTGACCCGCTGGGTCAGAGGATCGGCCTGGATCTGATGCAAGGCCTCCAGATCGGTCGCCACCGGGGCCCGCAAATACAGCCGCCCGCTCGCCATGGGACCCCAAGCCTCGCTCAATGCCATGAATGCCTGCCCTTCAACGGTGAAATACCAGTGAAAACCCTAGGCCCTACCTTAGCGGCAAAGCAGGTGGAGCGAACACCCCCCGTTCACAGGGGCGCGGCATTCGCACAAATCGGCGTAGACACGCCACAGCGCAAAAACGCCCCGCGGCAAGGCTTGCCGTGGGGCGTGCTTTGATGCAAGGGCTCGGCCGAAGCTTCAGCGCGAGCCGCAACGACATCAGAAGCTGTACTTGACGCCTGCGGTCCAGGTATTCATGTGCTCACCGTAGGTGCTGGCGACCGGCGCCTTGTTGTAGCGGGTCAGTTCGGTGCGCAGGGACCAGTTCTTGTCCAGGGCGTACTCGGCACCCAGGCCCAGCTTGAAGCCAACGCCGTGGCCGTCCTGGCCATCGATGCCGCTGAACTTGCGGTCGAGATGGCTGGCGCCGAGGCGGCCGTAGACGGCGAACTTGTCGCTCACGGGCAGGCGGCCGATAGCGTCCAGGGAGTAAGCCGTGGTCTTGCTCTCGGTGCTGCCGATGCCGTGGGTGCCCAGGCGCTGCACGCTCAGCTCGGTGGCGAAGTGCTTGTTGAACTGATAACCACCGCTGATGCCGTAGACGGTGCCGCGCTTGTCGGTGGCGACTGCCGGGCTGGTGGGGCTGCTCAGATTGTTGCGGGACTGACCCAGGTCACCACTGAGGTAGAAGCCCGAATCGCCAGACGATGCGGCGCGTGCGGCGCCGCTGGCGGCGCCCAGGGCGAAGGCCAGAGCCGAGATGGAAGCCAGGGCGATCTTGGAGTTCTTGTTCTTGGTCATGGTGGGTTCCTTTCCTTCGCGGCCGCCGAGGCGGGCCGCATCACAGGGTTTCAACACTCGCAGCAAGTAGGGGGCAGAGGCCTCAGGGCTTGCTGTCTTGCCGCGATGAATTCATTGTGTCGAAGGGGGGCCGCCAGGTCAGTGCACGCTCGGTGTGTGCTCTGTGACGGTCTGTGACGAGGGGCAAAGAACCCAAGAGCGGCGGCATCGCACGCGCCGCGCCGAAAGCCTCAGCTCAGAACAGCTCCATATCGCTGAGCTGGGCCACTTCTTCCATCTGCCCGGCCGACACCAGGACCGCATGGTTGTGCACCTGGTTGCGACCGCTGTCCTTGGCGTGATAGACGGCCTTGTCGGCGCGCTCGAACGCCGCGGCCGGCGAGTCGCCCACCCGCACCTGGGTGAAGCCGATGCTGACCGTGATCCGCCCCACCTGCGGGAAGGCGTAGTGCTCGGTGTTCTGGCGCAGGCGCTCGAAAGCCTGGGCGGCATCCAGACCCGCATCGCAGCGCATCAGCACCACGAACTCTTCGCCGCCAAAGCGGTAGAGCAGGTCGTGAAAGCGGAAGCTGCTGCGCATCAGGCGCGAGAGCAGCAACAAGACCTCGTCGCCGATCAAATGGCCGAAGCGGTCGTTGACCGACTTGAAATGGTCGATGTCGATCACGCCGAGGAAATACTGCGGATGGGCCTGTTCGTGGCGGCGCTCGCCCTCGCCCTCCCCGTGCAGGCTCACTGCGTTCAAGGCGCTGGCCGAGAGTTCACCCAAGGCCTTGAGAAAGCTCTCCTCGAAGGTCTTGCGGTTGAGCAAGCCCGTCAAGGTGTCGCGTTCGCTGTAGTCGAGCAGGCCCTGGAAGTTGTGATAAATCCGCAGCACGCTGCTGACCATGCGCTGCGCCTTGCTCTTGAGCCGGCTCAGGGAGTGAAGCTCCACCACACCCACCACCTCGCGCTCGGTGGCAATGGGGAACAGATTGATCCACAGGCCTGGCGCCGGGTCGGCCGCCACCTCGGCTTCGACCGCTTCCAGCGCCGGAGCTTGCTGCCACTGCAACACGGTGCGGCTGCGCATGCACTCCAGGCGCTCGGGGAAGTCTTGCGCCAGCGGCAGGCGCTCGGGCTCCATCCAGAGCGGGTCGGCCGTGGCCACGGCGTCATCCGCGCGCAGCCTGGCGCGGGTCAGCCAGCGCTCGGCGCCGGGCTCGCCGATGCAGCGGTAGATCGCCACCGAGCTCGGTTCGAGCAGATCGCGCAGGGCCGACACCAGGGTGACGTCCATGACATCGCGATCACGAAACCCAGTCAACTCGGCGAGATGATCAACGACTTCGGACATGACGACAGTCAAAAAAAGAAAAGCCCCGGATCGGGGCAGGAGGGCCGGTGGGCGCCGGGGCAGGACGCGCAGGTTCAAACCCTGCGGCACAGCGGGTGAGCATGGCCGTGATCGCCACCCTCGCCCGCCGCTTGATCAAGACCGCGTCACCGCCGCCTCGTTCTTCTTGCTTTGCGCTTGCGCCGCAGTGTATCGGCCAATCAGCTCCAGCAAGTGCGCTTCGTCATAGGGCTTGCCCAGGTAATGATCGGCGCCCAGCTGCTCGGCATAGTCGCGGTGCTTCTGTGCGATACGCGAGGTGATCATTACCACCGGCAGCGCGCGCAGCCGTGCATCGCCGCGGATATTGCGCAAGAGGTCGAAACCGTCCATGCGCGGCATCTCGATGTCGGACAGCACCAGGGCCGGCAACTCGTCGCCACCCAGGGCTTCCATCGCATCGAGGCCGTCCTTGGCCAGCTGCACGCGGTAGCCTTCGCGCTCCAGCAGGCGCTGGGTGACGCGACGAACGGTCAGCGAATCGTCGACCACCAGCACCAGCGGCGGCAGATCCTCGGCCGGCTCGGGCTGCGCCTGCAGCGGCACCAGGCCGGTCGCCTCGGCCAGCTCGGCGGTCTCGCGGGCCTCGACCAGGCGTTGCTGCGCTTGCGCGCCGTACCAGGCGGCCAGGGCCACCGGGTTATAGATCAGCGCCACCTCGCCCGAGGCTAGCAGGCTCACACCCGCCAGGCCCGGCACGCGGCTGAGCTGCGCACCGATGTTTTTGACCACCACTTCCTGGTTGCCCAGCACCTCGTCCACGTGCAAGGCCAGGCGCTGCTGCGCGCTGCGCATCAGCACCACCGGCAGATAGCGGCCCTGGCCATGGCCACGGCCCGGCTGGCCCAACAGGCCACCCAGCCAGTAGAAGGGCAAGGTCTCGCCGCCATGGTTCAGCGTGCCGTTGGTGTAGGCCGCTTCGACCTGGTCCTGCGGCACGCGTTGCAGCGAATCCATCAAGCTGGCCGGCACGGCCACCACCTGGTCACCGCTGCGCAGCAGCACGACCTGGGTCAGCGCCGTGGTCAGCGGCAGGCGCAGCGCAAAGCGCGTGCCCTGGCCCGGGGTCGATTCGGTCGTGATCGAACCGCCCAGGGTGCTGACCTCGGCCCGCACCACATCCATGCCCACACCGCGGCCGCTCAGCTCGGTCACCTGGGTGGCCGTGGAGAAACCGGAAGTGAAGATCAGCTGCATCAGCGCCGCATCGCTGAGCGACTCGCCGGCCTGAATCAGGCCCATTTGCTCGCCGCGCTCGCGGATGCGTTTCAGGTCCAGGCCGGCCCCGTCGTCGCTGAAGCTGAGCAGGATTTCATTGCCCTCCTGGCGCAGCTCCAGGCGCACCGTGCCTTGGGCGGGCTTGCCCAGGGCCTGGCGCTGCTCGGGCGCCTCGATGCCATGGCTGATGCTGTTGCGCAGCAGATGCTCAAAAGGCCCGGCCATGCGCTCCAGCACGCTGCGATCCAGCTCGGTCTGGCCGCCGATGATCTCCAGCTGCGCCTGCCGGCCGGCATCGCGCGAGGCCTGGCGCACCACGCGATGCATGCGCTCGCCCAGGCTGTCGAACTCGACCAGTCGGGTGCGCAGCAAATCGTCCTGCAGCTCGCGCGTCAGCCGCGACTGCGCCGCCAGCTCGTCTTCACCCAGCTGCACATTGCGCTGCAAGGCGCGCTGCACGGTGGCCACGTCGCCGACCGACTCGGTCAGCATCTTGGTCAGTTCCTGGAAGCGGGTGTAGCGGTCGAACTCCAGCGGGTCGAAATCGCGGCCGGCCTTTTGATGCAGTTCCTGCTGCGTGCCCATCTGGGCTTCGGCCTGCAGCTCCAGCTCGCGCAACTGGGTGCGCAGGCGGGACAAGTTGTCGTCCAGATCGAGCAGCGAGCCCTTCATCTG
>JAIXSD010000608.1 GCA_027484885.1 Rubrivivax sp. | reverse complement strand
GCCTGGTGCTGGAACAGGGCTTCATCCTGGCGGTTCTTGAGCAGGTCCTGGCGCGTGAACTCGGGCGAGGTCTGGCCCATGGACTCTTGAATGGACGGGCCGCTGGGCACGCTGAACTGAGGCACCGGGCCGCGCTGGTCCGGCACGGCCACGGCGACCAGCTCGTCGGCATTGAGCCAGGCGACATTGCGCTCGAACATGGGGTTCAGACGCAGGCCGCGCAGCGGCTTGAGCGCGCCGGTGGCCACATCACCGACCCAGAGTTCGATGGCCTTGTCGGTGCGACGGTTGAGCAGGAAGCGGCGGCCGTCGGGCGACCAGCGCAACTGGTGGAAGCCGCCACCGGCCGGCAAGCGCACCTCACGCGCCGGCACCTCGGGCCGGGCCAGGTCGCGCAGCTGCAGCGATTCGATCGCGGTGATCATCTGCGGGCCGCCGGCCGCGGCGTCGTAGCGGCCACCGGCCAGGCGGAAGATGGGGCGGGCCAGCTCGGCAATCGTGCGGTGACGCTGCAGCTGGGCCACGGCCAAGGTCTTTTGATCGGGCGAGAGCTGATGAACCGGTAGGCCTGGAGCGTCGAGCACGGCACGCATGGCCGCCGAAGGCTGCTGATAGCCCTCGGCGTCAGCCGCGGCGACTTGCGGCGCTTGCGCGTACGAGGGATTCAGGCTGCCCAGGGCCAGCGCGATGGCCAGGGGCAAGAGGCGGGTGCGGGGAGCGGGGCTGAAACGCATGGGTCTGTGTCGCCGTTGTGAAACGAAGCGACGACTCTAGCAGCGCCAGCCAAGGCGCCCCACCTGCCGGGTTTACTGAGTGAAGAGCCGTGCGGCGTGCAGACCCAGGCCGGTGGCCACCGAGGCGAAACGGTCGCCGCGCACATGCTGGGCTTGCGGGTAATCGGCGGCGATCTTCTCGGCCAGGAAGCGCAGGCCGGTGGAGCCGCCGGTGAAGTAGAGCGCGTTGATCTGATCGGGCCGCAAGCCGGCCTGGGCCACGGCCTCGCGTCCGGCCTGGACGATGCGGCCGATGTCCGCCTCCAGGGCTTGCACCGCCACGGTTTCGCTCAAGGCAACCTCGAGGCCGTTTTCGACCAGACCCAGGTCGATGACGGTGTCGCCACCGCCGGAGACGGCAATCTTGGCGCTTTCGGCGCGCCCGGCCAGCTCGTGGCCCAAGTGCTCTTCCACCACCGTCATCAGGCGCTGGTGGTGCTTGAGGTTGCCGTAGAAGCTGCGCATCTGACGCAGCTCGGCCACGCGCTGCGGGCTGTAGACGGTGTTGATCAGGTGCCAGGTGGCCAGGTCAAAGTAGACGCCGCTGGGCACCTCGCGCGGCGGCGAGCCGGCACGCTCGGGGCCGAAGCTGCGGTAACCAAACTCACGCAGGATGCTGGCCAGCTCGATGTGGCGGTCGAAATCGGTGCCGGCGATGTGCACGCCGTGGTTGGCCAGGATGTCGTCGCGGCGGTCCAGGCGGTTCATGCGCTCGGGGCCGACGCGCACGACAGAGAAGTCGGAGGTACCGCCGCCGATGTCGGCAACCAACACGATCTGTTCGCGGTCGATCTGGTGCTCGAAGTCGAACGCCGCCGCGATCGGCTCGAACTGGAAATGCACCTCGTCGAAGCCGACCTTGTGGGCGGCCGCCTCCAGCGAGGCTTGCGCCGCGGCGTCGCGCGCCGGCTCGCCATCGACAAAGAACACCGGCCGGCCCAGCACCAGCTTGTTCAGCGGGCCCGGCGCGCCCGAGGCCAGGGCGGTGTTGCGCAAGCGCTTGAGGTAGCCGGCCAGGATGTCCGAGTACTTGACGCCACGGCCGCCGCCCACATCGGTGGTCTGTTCGATCAGGCCCGAGCCCAGGATGCTCTTCATCGAGCGCATCAACCGGCCGTCCGCCCCCTCGACGTAGGCCGCCACGGCAGCGCGGCCAAAGGCGCGCGGTGGGCCGTCGGCGTCATGCCGGCCTTCCACAAAGTAGAACACCGCCGTGGGCATGGTGGTGTGCTCGCCCTCCAGCGCCACCAGGCGCATGCCACCGCCCTCCGCCGGCACGGCAATGGCCGAGTTGGAGGTGCCAAAGTCGATGGCGCAGAAGGACGGGGCGGAGGCGTGGCTCATGGAGAAGCGGCTGTGATGAGCCGAACGGCAGGGGGGCGCGGATTGTACCGGGCGGCCCTCAGGAACCCGATCCGCCGCGCCCGGATCAGGCCACGGGGCCGTAGAAATTGAAGGTCATGGGTGGGCGGCGGCCGGACATCAACTCGGCCAGGGCGTGGCCGGAGCCGGCGCCGTGGGTCCAGCCCAGGGTGCCGTGGCCGGCATTGAGCCAGAGGTTGGAGGCCTTCTTGCTGCGGCCGATGTAGGGGATGTTGGTCGGCGTGCTCGGGCGCAGGCCGGTCCAGTAATTGGTTTCGCTGAGGTCGGCCACACCGGGGAAGAGCTCTTCGTAGCGCTTGACCAGGGCTTCGCAGCGGGTGCGCGAGGTCGGGCGATTGAGGTCGCTGTCAAAGCCGCAGAGCTCGGCCGTGCCGGCAATGCGGATACTGTCGCCCAGGCGCGAGATGGCGATCTTGCGGGTGTCGTCCAGCAGGCTGACGACGCTGGCCTGCTCCGGCTTCTTGAGCTTGAGCGTGGCCGAGTAGCCCTTGGCCGGGTAGATGTTGAGGAACTCGCCGAGGGGCTTCACCAGCGCGGGCGTGTAGGAGCCCATGGCCGCGACGAAGGCATCGGCGCGCAGCTCGCGCTTCTTGCCACTGCGCACATCGGCGATCTGCACCGCGTCGATCTGCTGACCGCTGCGCGAGAGCTGCAGGATGTCGTGTTCGTACAGGAAGGTGGCGCCGCGCTGCTGGCAGAGCTGGGCCAGCTTTTGCGTGAAGACCTTGGCGTCGCCCGACTCATCGCTGGGCGTGAAAGTGCCGCCGTGGATGTTGCGGCCGAAGGCGGCCAGGGCCGGCTCGATCTTCAGCACCTCATCGCGGCCCAGCACGCGGCGGTCCACGCCGTGGCGGCGCATGATCTCGGCACCGGCGGCGCCGGCTTCGAAATCGGCTTGCGAGGAGAAGAAGTGCAGGATGCCGCGCTCCAGGCGCTCGTATTCGATGCCGGTCTGGCTGACCAGGGCCTTGAGCGACTCGTGGCTGTAGCGGCCCAGCTGAACCAGCTGCTCGACATTGCGCTCGAATGCCGCGTCACTGCACTGGGTCAGGAAGCTCAGGCCCCAGATCCACTGCTTGGGGTCCAGGCTGGGGCGGAACAGCAGGGGCGAGTCGTCGCGCAGCAGCCACTTGGCCACCTTGAACGGCGCGCCGGCATTGGCCCAGGGTTCGCAAAAGCTGACCGAGATCTGCGCACCATTGGCGAAGCTGGTTTCCAGCGCCGCATCGGGCTGCCGGTCCACCACGGTCACTTCATGGCCTTGCTCCAGCAGGTACCAGGCGGTGCTGATGCCGATGATGCCGGCTCCCAGGACGACGACTTTCATTGCGTGTACTCCACAAGTTCAAATTCAAACGCCAAGGGGACCCAAGAGCAGTTGTAATCCCAAGGCAAACATCAGCAAAGCGATCAGTGCGTCGATGCCGCGCCAAACCAACGGCCGGCGCAAAGGCCCGGCCGCTGCGGC
>JAIXSD010000122.1 GCA_027484885.1 Rubrivivax sp. | reverse complement strand
GGCCCGGTGGTCAAGCGTGGCCCGCTGACCGAGGCCGACTACCTGACCCTGGCCGCCGGCGAAACCCAGACCTTCGAGGCCGAGCTGACCGGTACCTACGACCTGAGCCAGAACGGCCGTTACGCCATCGAGTACATCGGTCTGGGCAAGCACTCGGGTGCCGCCACCCTCGGCGAGCTGGCCCCGACCTACATCTGGCTGGAAGGCCGCAGCCCGCTGGCCGAGTCGCGGGTGCAGGTCGAGCCGCAGAACCCCTCGCTGGCCGGCAGCGTCAGCTACACCGGCAACTGCACGGCATCGCAGAAGTCCACGCTGGCCAGCGCCTTCAGTGCCGCTTCCAACTATGCGCAGACTGCGCAGAACTATCTGAGTGGAGCCGGTTCGGGCACCCAGCGCTACAAAACCTGGTTTGGCGCCTACACCAGCGCGCGCTGGAACACGGCCAAGGCCCATTTCGTCGCCACCAATGACGCCTTCAAGAACAAGGCGGTCACGCTCGACTGCAGCTGCAAGCAGAGCTACTACGCCTACGTCTACCCGACCCAGCCGTACAAAATCTACCTCTGCAATGCCTTCTGGAGCGCGCCGCTGACCGGCACCGATTCCAAGGCCGGCACCTTGATCCATGAGATGACCCATTTCAATGTGGTGGCGGGCACGGATGACTGGGCTTATGGCCAAACTGCCGCCAAGTCTTTGGCCCTGTCCAACCCGACCAAGGCCCTGGACAACGCCGACAGCCATGAATATTTCGCGGAAAACAGCCCACCGCTGCCTTGATGCTTGAGCGGTGTCCGTGGCGGACGAGCCTGTCCCGGACGCCGTGTTTCGATTGACCTGCTGATTCTTGACCTCTCCCCTCGTTGGCCCCGTTGGCTGCCCAGCCTCGGGGCCTTTTTTTGTGCGCCAGCGGGTGCTCCACAAAAGACAAGGCCCCGGACGGCGCGTTGCGCGTCTCGGGGCCTTGGGCTGCGTCCCCCAACCAGGGGGCTCTTGCGCGCCGGTCTGTGCCGGCTGCTGCGAAGAGCGAGAGCCGCCGGTCTTGCGCCGGCTTGGTGACAGGGCCACGATGGGCCTGCTTTCCTCCGTTGTTGATGTGTGGGTGGCCTCAGCGCCTGGTGCTGGGCCTCACTCCACGTAGCTCAAAACCACCGAGCGCACCTGGTCAACGCCGATGCCGGCATCGCGCTTGAGCGCACTCAAGGCATAGGCGCTGAGCAGCTCATGACCCAGTTCGGCGGCCGCAGCCGGCGTGCGCACGCGCAGGCTGCCGTCCTCACCAAAGCTCAGGCGCAGGCTGCTGGTTTGATCGCCAGGCAGCACCAGCAAGGCTTCACCGCTGTAGCGCAGGGTGCGCTGCGGCTCCGGCAGGGGCGAGGGCTGCTGGGAGCCGCGAACCACGGCCAGGCTGTCGCCCAGATCGGTCAGCTTGAACTGGCCCAACGGTTCCAGCGCCGCGCTGGCGTGTTGGCTGAACAGCGGCACATCGGCGGCCAGCGGCTGCTCCAGCGGGCCCTGCGCCACGGCGATGCTGACGCGGCCGTGGGCCGACAGCGCTTGCTCGGTGTCGAAGCGGGCCACGCTGCCGCCGCCCTTGAGTTCCGATGCCGCGGCGCTGCCCAGACCCTGGCTGCCGCCAGCTGCGTCGGCGCTCAGCGTCGCGCCGCCCGGGCCTGTTTTGAACTCCACCAGCTGGCTGCCCGCCGCGTTCGTGGCATCGCCGCCGACTGGCGAGAGGGCCCCGCCCGCACCCACACCCGTGCCCGCACCGGCACCGGCACCGGCACCGGCCTGTCCGCCCGAACGCGTGCTGTTGCCGCCCGGCGGGGTGATGGAGGTGGCGGCCGTGGCATCGCTGGCCGGCGGCGCGCTGATGCTGCCAGAGGCCTGGATGCTGGCGGCAGCCAGGCTGTAGTTCTGCGCGTCGGCGCCGCTCAGCTGCACGCTGCTGATCTGCACCGGCTTGTCGTGGCCCACGGCGGCGTCTAGGAACTGGCCCTGCACCTGGCCTTGCACCTGATCGCCGGCCAGCACGCCCTGGAGCTGCACCGCGCCCAGGCTGGCCTGAGTGCTGCCGTCATAGCGTTTGTCCAGGGCTTGCAGGGCCGCAGCGCCGAGTTGGCGCTGGGCGATGTCCGCCTTGGCGGCTTGCGTGCTGTTGGCCAGCTGGTAGTTGCGTGCATCGGTACCGCTCAGGCTCAAAGTCACCGTAGCGGCTTTGTCCTTGCCAGCGTTCTTGTCGGCGAACTGGGCGCTGGCTTGCAGGCCGACCTGGTCATTGCCGACCAGACCTTGCAGAGCACCGGTCGCGACAGACGCAGCCGTGCTGCCGTCGTAGACCTTGCCGGCGACGGTAGATGCCCCGGCGCTGATGGTCTTGGCCGCGATGTCCGCCTTGGCGGCCTGCGTGCTGCTGGCCAGCTGGTAGTTGCCGGCATCCGCGCCGCTCAAGGCGAGGCTCACGGTGGCAGCCTTGTCCTTGCCAGCGTTCTTGTCAGCGAACTGGGCCTTGGCTTGCAGGCCGACCTCGTCCTTGCCGACCAGGCCTTGCAGGGCACCGGCCGTGACAGACGCGGCGGTGCTGCCGTCGTAGACCTTGCCGGCGACGGTGGACGCAGCAGCCGCAATCACCTTGGCCGCGATGTCCGCCTTGGCGGCTTGCGTGCTGCTGGCCAGCTGGTAGTTGCCGGCATCCACGCCGTTCAAGGCGAGGCTCACGGTGGCAGCCTTGTCCTTGCCTGCGTTCTTGTCCGCGAACTGGGCGCTGGCTTGCAGGCCGACCTGGTCATTGCCGACCAGGCCTTGCAGGGCTCCGGCTGTGACAGACGCGGCGGTGCTGCCGTCGTAGACCTTGCCGGCGACGGTGGACGCAGCAGCCGCAATCACCTTGACCGCGATGTCCGCCTTGGCGGCTTGCGTGCTGCTGGCCAGCTGGTAGTTGCCGGCGTCCGCGCCGCTCAGGGCCAGGCTGACCGTGGCTGCCTTGTCCTTGCCAGCGTTCTTGTCGGCGAACTGGGCGCTGGCTTGCAGGCCGACCTGGTCATTGCCGACCAGGCCTTGCAGGGCGCCAGCCGTGACGCTGGCGGCCGTGTTGCCGTCGTAGACCTTGCCGGCCACGGTGGATGCGCCTGCCGTGATCGTCTTGGCCGTGATGTCGGCCTGTGCCGCTTGTGTGCTGCTGGCCAGCTGGTAGTTGCCGGCATCTACGCCGCTCAAGGCCAGAGCAATGGTGGCAGCCTTGTCCTTGCCAGCGTTCTTGTCGGCAAACTGGGCGCTCGCTTGCAGGCCGACTTGGTCATCGCCGATCACGCCTTGCAGGGCGCCTGCCGTGACGGTTGCGGCGGTGCTGCCATCGTAGACTTTGCCAGCCACGGTGGACGCGCCTGCCGTGATCGTCTTGGCCGTGATGGTCGCCTGGGTGCTGGCCCGGTCGCTGCTTAGCACATAGTTGCCGGCATCGGCGCCACTGAGTGCCAGGCCGCTGATGGTCACGGCCTTGTTGCGGCCGGCATTCTTGTCGGCAAAAGCGGCGCTGCCGCTGAGGCTCAGGGCATCGCCGGCCACCACGCCGCTCAAGCTGGAGGCCAGCAGCTCAGCGCGGCTGTTGCCGTCGTAGACCTTGTCGGCGACTTGCAGGCCGGTGGTGTCGAGGCTGCGCGCGGTGATCACGCCGATGTCGGCGCTCACCGCCTGGCTGCGGTAGCCGTAGACCGCCACGCTGCCGGCTTGAGCGCTGGCCGCGATGGTCAGATTGCTGACTGAAACGGTCTTGCCATTGCCCACGTTCTTGCTGTCGTACACGGCTTGTGCGCTGCCCAGGCTCACGCTGTCGCCGTCGATGGCGCCCGTGGTGATCTGCAGCTGGTTGGCGTTCAGCGTGGCGGTGGTGTTGCCGTCGTAGACCTTGCTGACCGTGCCGCTGAGTTGCGCTTGCAGCACGGGTGCTACGCGGTAGAGCATGCCGTTGCCCTGGCCCAGCACGGTGCTGGCGCTGTTGGCGTCGTACTGCTTGAAGGCTGGCGTCAGGCCACCGCGCGTGTCCAGCCGCGGGTCGGTCGAGTAGATGCGCCAGGCGCCGTCGCTGGCCTGGACCGCGCTGCTGCCGGCGTTGTTGATGAAGTGGCGGCCGGCTTCCAGCAGCAGGGGCAGGGCGATGTTGGCGCTGTTGCTGGCGACCACCGCCTGGTTCAGCACCAGATCGCTGCTGGCGCCGCTGCTGCGCAGGTCCACGCTGCCGCTGGCGCGCACGCCGTTCAGGCCGTCGACACTGCCCACGGTCAGGCGGCGGCTGCTGTTGAAGGCGAGGTCGCCTACATCAGCTGCGATTTCACCCACCTGGTGGCCGCTGCTGCCCGGCTTGAGCTGCACGCTGCCGCTGCTGCGCACAGCGAGCTTGGGGGTCGTCAACACGCCGCGGCCCGAGATGCCTACACCCGCCTGATCGTTCAGCGACAAGGTGTTGGCGGCCGTGACAGCATGGTCCAGCTGCAGGCCGCCCTGGGCCGCGCTCAGGTGCAAGCTGCCGCTGCTGGCGCTGAGGGCGCCGTCCACTGTCAGGCGCTGGGCCTGAATGTCGACCTTGTTCTGCACCGAGGCGCTGAAGGCATGGGCCAGCACGGTGTCGTCGCTGGCGAGCAGGCGCAGCGTGTCCACGCCGCCCAGCTTGTTGATCGAAGCCGCGCTCAGCTGCCCGCCCGTGCCGCCGATGTGCACGGCGCTTTGCGCGCCGCTGACGCTGAATTCCAGCGTGCTGCTGCTCTGGCCGCTCAGCACGGCGCTTTCGGCATCGAAGCCGCTGGCCGACTGAAGCTGCAGGATGGCGCTGCTGTTGTTGAGTGCCAGCGGGGCGTTCAGGCCCAGGCGGCCCTGGGCCTGCAGCTGCACCGTCGGGCTGCTGCCGGGCTTGACCGTCAGGCCGTTCAAGCCATCGACCGAGCCCAGGCTCCAGCCGGCATTGCCCAGCTGCTGCACCTCGGTGTTGCCGCCGACCTCCAGCGCCAGGGTGTTGAAGTCAAAGCGGCTGTCGGTCAGGGTGGCACCGGCGCCCGCGCTCACGGCGACGCGGCTGGCCGACACGCCACCGTTGACGCCGATCACGCGCTGCCCGCTCTTCAGGTGCACGGTGCTGGCCAGGGTGCTGATGTCGTTGTCAAAGACCAGATTGCCGCCATCGCTGCGGCCCACCTCCAGCGTGGCCGCGCTGATCTGGCCCAGGGTGGCGTTGCTCAGGCCTGTGCCCAGATGCAGCTCGTTGGCGGCTGTCATCTGGCGCAGGGTGACCTTGCCGTTGCCTGCGTTGGCAGTGACGGTCTGGCTGATGTTGATGGTGTCGCCGGTCAGCGTGATGCCGCCGCTGGTGTTGGTCAGTGTGCCTGCGCTGATGTCCACCGTCTTGTTGACCATCTCGAACGAGCCGCTGGCGCTGAAGCTGAAGTTGCCCGGCACGCTGATGGTGCCGGTGCCGTCTTCACGGCCGATGGTCAGGTTCTTGACGCCGGGCAGCTTGTTCAGCGTGGCCGGCGAGGCGAAGCCATTGGCATCGCCCAGTACCATATTGGTGGCCTTGTCGTAGGGCTCCAGGCGCAGGGATGCGGTGCTCAGGTTGTTGAGGGTGGCCGTGCCCCAGTCCACCTTGTCGGCACGCAGCGTCAGCACGCCGGTGCCCGTGTCGAGATTGACGCCAACGCTGCCGAAACGGATGGTGCCGTCGGTGAAGATGCTCGCGCCGCCCTTGAAAGTGAAGGCGGTGTTGACGTCGATGTCGCCGGTGGCATGGATCTGTCCTGCCAGAACCTTGGGGCCGTCCGGGCCGACGCCGCCCGGGTAGGACCCGGTCTCGCGGTCAAAGAACAGCCGCCCGGATCCCACATCGATGCGTCCGTTCATGGCGATGCCACCACTGCCTGAGGCCAGGTAGACGTTGCCGCCTGCGGTGCTGATCGGTGCGTTCAGTGTGAAGGCGCCGCCCGTGCCCGAGTCGGCATCGGCCCACAGGCGCACATAGCCGCCGTGGCTGCTGACGCTGCCTCCGATCGTGATGCCGTTGGCGCCGAAGACGGTGATGGTGCCGGGATCGACAGCACCGGGGGTTGCCGAGCGAAGGTCATAGTTGCGCAGCGGCCCAGAGGGGTTGCCACCTGTTCCAGTTGCGACCAGGTGCGGCACATTGATCACCGAGGCCCTGCCGCTGTTGACTGCATCCCCTTCGCCCGAGTTCCAGTTGGAGGCGATCAGCAGAATGCCGGCGGCGCCGTTGACGCGCAGGGTGTCGTCTTTTTGCTCAAAGCGAATCACACCGATCTTGTCACGCGGGTCGCCGCTCATTTGCCCGCCGCGGCCGGCCACGGCCGTGAAGCTCACGCCGTCGGCCAGGTCCAGCACGCCGTCCGAGCTGCCGGTGGCGCGCAGATCCTTGAAGGTGATGTTGTTGGTGGCCTCGAGCACGATGTTGGCCGACTGAGCCTCCAGGTCTTTCTCATAGACCACCGAGCCGCTGAGACTGCCGCTGCCCGAGCCGCCGCCGCGAATTTCGAGCGTGCTCGGATCCAGCAACAAATCCCCCGTCCGCCCCTTCGCCGCCCGCGCATCGGTGCGGCCGCTGTAGGCCAGCTCCTGCTTGCCCGAGACCTCGGC
>JAIXSD010000491.1 GCA_027484885.1 Rubrivivax sp. | reverse complement strand
TGGTGGAGGAGCAGGTCGAGCAGGCCCTGCAGGGCTGGCGCGAGCTGCTCCATGTGCTGCTGGCGGTGGCCGGTGCCGGCCTGGTGCTGATCGCCGGTGCCGCCTGGGTGGCCTTGCGCAGCTTGAGCAATGGCGCGCGGGCTCGCGCGGCGCTCGATCGCGCCCACCAGCGTGTTGCCGCCCGTGAACATGATCTGCGCGTGCTGCTCAAGAGCCTGCAGGAGTTTGTCTTCCGCACCGACGCGCAGGGCGCCATCACCTTCGTCAACGCGCGCTGGTCCAGCCTCAGCGCCTTGCCCATCCGTGAGGCGCAGGGCCTGTACCTGCCCGATCTGGTGGTGCCGCAGCATCGCCAGCGCATGCAGGCCTTGTTTGCCCCGGATGGCCAGCCGGGTGAGTCGCGCAGCGCGCAGTTCGCCCTGCAGGCGCCGGACGGCCAGATGCGCCGCTTCGAGATCTCGGTGCTGCCGCTGCGCGATGAGCAGACCCAGGCCTTGAGTGGCTTTGCCGGCAGCGCGGTCGATGTGACCGAGCGCTGGGTGGCCCAGCAAAGCCTGCAGCACCAGCTGGCCTTCAGCGCCCTGCTGCAGGAGATGAGCCCGCTGCCGGTGTCCATGTTCGATGCCGAGGGCCGCTACGTCACCGTCAACCAGGCCTGGGAAGAATTCACCGGCCGCAGCCGGCAGGTGACCCTGGGCCAGCCGGTGGGCAATTTCATGCCCAAGGCCGAACGCCTGGTGCATGACGAACAGGACTCGCGCCTGCTGCGCGAAGGCGGGCGCATCCGCTACGAAACCCAGATCCAGCACCGCGACGGCAGCCTGCGCGACATGCTGATCACCAAGGTGCGCGTGCCCGACCAGAACGGCGGCGTTGCCGGCATCCTGTGCACGCTGGAAGACGTCAGCGAGTTCCGCGCCGCCGAGCGCGCCACCCGCGAAGCGCGCGATGTGGCGCAAGAGGCCTCGCGCGCCAAGAGCGAGTTCGTGGCCAATATCAGCCATGAGCTGCGCACGCCGCTGCAGTCCATCCTGGGCTTCTCCGAGCTGGGCATGGCACGCGGCCGCGATGCGCCCAAACTGGCCAGCATGTTCGGTGACATCCAGCAGGCCGGGCAGCGCATGCTGGCCCTGGTCAACGATCTGCTCGATGTCTCGAAGATCGAAAGCTCGGTCGGCACCTTCGACCTGGAGCGCTGCGATCTGCGCGGCCTGATCCAGGGCGTGATGCGCGAGCTGGAGCCGCTGATGGCGCGCCGCCATCTGCGCTTGTCGCTGCGCCAGCCGGCCACGCCGCTGGCGGCCAAGGTCGACCCGCTGCGCTTCCAGCAGGTGGTGCGCAATGTCATGGCCAATGCCATCAAGTTCTCGCCCGAAGGCGGGGCGCTCGATGTGCGCGCGCAGCTGACGCCGCAGGGCGAGGTGCACATCAGCGTGGCCGATCAGGGCCCGGGCATCCCGCCGGCCGAGCTGGAGAAGATCTTCGATGCCTTTGTGCAATCGAGCCAGACCAAGGACGGCTCCGGCGGCACCGGCCTGGGGCTGGCCATCTGCCGCAAGATCATCGAGATCCACGGCGGCCGCATCTATGCCGAGAACCGCGGCGAGCCTGGCAGCGAGAGCTCAGGCTCGGTCTTCCACATCCTGCTGCCGCTGCGCCAGCAGGGCGATTCGCAGGTCATGAGCACGCTGGATTGAGTTTGAAACGCGGCTTCAGCCGCCGCGGCCCTCGCCGCGCTCGTAGACCACATTGGCCCGGCCCACCAGCAGCGGGTCCAGCGGGCCGATCTTGCTGAGGTCCTTGTTGGTGTAGGGCAGCTGGTGCAGCACATGGCGCAGGGCGTTCAGGCGCGCGCGCTTTTTGCAGTCGGACTTGACGACCGTCCAGGGCGCCTCGGCGATGTCGGTGTGGAAGAACATCGCTTCCTTGGCCTTGGTGTAGCTGTCCCATTTGTCCAGCGAAGCCAGGTCGATGGGTGAGAGCTTCCACTGCTTGAGCGGGTGGGCCTCGCGCTCCTTGAAGCGGCGGCGTTGCTCCTCGCGGCTGACCGAGAACCAGAGCTTGACCAGATGGGTGCCGCTGCGCACCAGATTGCGCTCGAACTCGGGCGCCTGGCGCATGAACTCCGTGTACTCGTCCTGGCTGCAGAAGCCCATCACCCGCTCGACGCCGGCGCGGTTGTACCAGCTGCGGTCGAACAGCACGATCTCGCCCGCGGTGGGCAGGTGCTGGACATAGCGCTGGAAGTACCACTGGCCGCGCTCGACCTCGCTGGGTTTCTCCAGCGCCACGACGCGTGCGCCGCGTGGGTTCACATGTTCCATGAAGCGCTTGATAGTGCCGCCCTTGCCGGCCGCGTCGCGGCCCTCAAACAGGATCACCAGGCGCTGGCCGCTGGCCTTGACCCAGGCCTGCAGCTTGAGCAGCTCCACCTGCAGCGCGTACTTCTGCTTTTCGTAGCTCTTGCGCGAGAGCAGGTTTTTGTAGGGGTAGGCACCGCTGCGCCAGTGGCTGGACAGCACCTGGTCGGGGTCGGGGCCGGTCGCAGCATCCTCGGGCGCTTGCAGCTCTTGCAGCAGGGCCTGGCGCAGGGCCTGCGCATCGTCCGGCGCACAGCCGGCGACGATGGCCCGCACCGAGGACGCCAGGGCCGCCGGACCCTGGGTGGCGACGATGTCTTTCAGCGCCTCCAACTCGCGGGCCTGGGCGGCATCCACGGCTTTCTGGACCACCTGGCGGGCGATGCCCTCGCTGCTGTGGCCGCGGGTGGTGTCGCCGCTGCTGCTTCGGCTCGGGCGTGGCGCGCTTTGCTTGCGCGCGGCGCGCGGGGCGGAGGTGCTCGAAGTCTTGGGGGTGCTGGTGCTCATGGCGTGTCGGGCTGCTGTCATGAATCCGTCACATTCTCACCCTTGTGGTCGCCGTGTCTTGATGCAACTCAAGAAGCTGTTGCTCTGCGGGTTCAGGCGGCGGCCGGTTGCGCAGCCTGTCACACCGCCGGGCCCAAGGGATGGGCCTGCAGCCACCAGGCCAGGCCGCTGAAGCTGAGGAAGGCCAGGCTGGTGCTGGCCAGGATGATGCGGGCGATGCGGCCGTTGTCGGCGCCATAACGCTCGGCCAGCAGGGACACATTGCTGGCGCTGGGCAGGGCGGCGGCCAGGGTCAGCACCGTCAGCTCGAAGGCGCCCAGCCCCGCCCCGAGGCGCTGCGCAGCGAGGCCCAGGCCCAGCACCAGGGCCGGGTGCAGCAGCAGCTTGAGCGCCGCCACCGGAAGGTAGAGCGCCGGCGGCGTGCGGCTGTGGGCATGCTGGCCGGCGCGCCAGAGCACGGCGCCGATGGTGAACAGGGCCACTGGCGAGGCCGCATCGGCCAGCATCTGGATCACCCGGTCCAGCGGACCCGGTGGCCGCAAGCCCGTGGTGCTGGCCAGGGCGCCCAGGGCAATCGCCCAGGGCAAGGGGTTGGAGAGGGCGCCGCGCAAGGCCTGTGTTGCGGCCAGGCGGGCGGCGCTGCGGCCCGGTGCGCCGGCCACGGCGTCGTGCGCGCGCGCCAGGGCGATGCACAGCGAGCTGGTCACAAACAGATCGGCCAGGATGGTGCAGATCACCGGCCCGGCCGCCGCCGGCCCGAGCAAGGCCACCAGCAGGGGCACGCCCATGAAGCCGGTGTTGGGAAAGGCGGCGACCAGGGCGCCGAAGGCCGCATCCTTGAGTTGCACCCGCGGCGACAGGGTCAGGGCAATGCACAGGCCGACGATCAGCAAGGCCGCGGCCAGGTAGACGCCCAGCACGGTCGGATTCAGCAGCTGCAGCACCGGCGTGTTCATGCCGAAACGGAACAGCAGGCAGGGCAGGGCGAAGAAAAGCACAAAGCCGTTCAGCCCCGGAATCGCCGTCTCGGCCAGCAGGCCCTGACGGGCGGCGACATAACCGCACAGGACCAGGGCGAAAAAGGGCAGTGTGACGGCGAGAATGGCGCTCATATGAGGCTTCAGTATCGCAAGGCTCAGGTTCTTACTTCGCAGCGCGTCCGGCCCGCTGGAGTGGCTTGTGGGCGCCTGGCGTGGGCCGACCACCGCTTTGGGGGGCGTGAATAAGCCCCAAATCGCGTGAGCAAATGCGCATCGCCCCCCGGTTCAAGGGCTGATGCGCTTCCCCAAGCGGGGCGCTATCCCCTAGCATGTCAGCACAAACCCTATGCGAATGCCCGAACTTGCCCTTCCCCCCCCGGCAGCTCCGACCACGTTGAGCGAAGGCACTGCCCTGGGCGTCTGGCGCCTCACCACCGCGCTGCACGGCGCCGATGGCGGCCCCAGCGGCCAGTGGTACCGCGCCCAGCATGCCTTGGCCGCTGACCAGGCCGCGGCCGTGCTGGTCCTGCCGCGCAGCGAGCGCGCCGCCGGCGTGATGCTGCGCTTCGCCGACCAGGCGCTGGACATGGGCCAGCTTTCGCATCCCAGCATTTCCGTGCCCAGCGACAGCGGCGTCACGCCCCTGGGCCAGCCCTACATGATCCTGCGCTGGGCCGAAGGTCAGCCCATCGTGCGGGCTTGCTCTCACCTGCCGCTGCGTGCGCGCCTGAACCTGATCGTCAAGCTCTGCGAGGTGCTGCGTTACGCGCACCAGCAAAGCTGGCTCTTGGCCGAGGTGGACCCCGGCATGATCTGGGTGACGCCAGACCAGCGCCTGACCCTGATGGGCATGGGGCTGATGCGCATGCCCGACCCGGAAGATCCCTTCGAGCGCGGCATGGGTCTGGGCTCGGTGCCCGGCTACGCCAGCCCGGAAGCCCTGGCCGGCGAGCCCCCCAGTCTGGGCAGCGAAGTCTTCGGCCTCGGTGCCTTGCTTTACATGCTGGTCGATGGCCGCCTGCCCTCGGCCTTTGGTGGCGATGTGGACGAGGCCTCGCCCTCGGCCAGCTGGTCCAACCTCAGCGGCGCCGAGCAGTTCAGCCTGGATGCTTTGCTGCACAAGGCCGTGGCGCCGCGCGCCGACCGACGCCATGTCAGCGCCGAAGCGCTGGCCGATGATTTGCGGGCCTGGCTGGCCGGTGAAAACCACTCGGCCCTGACCCTGAATCCCATGCCGGTCGCGGGCATCGGCGCCGACACTGCGGACGAGCCCGACACCGTGTCGGCCACGCCCGAGGCTGCCACCGCCGGCAGCGAGCCGCGCTGGAGCCGCCGCCTGGCCCTGGCCAGTGTCATCACCGCCACCTTGCTGGTGGGCGGCTGGTTGGGCAAGCAGTACCTGCAAGGCCCTGCCACGGCGCAGAGCGCGCCAACCAACACCTCGCTGGCGCGCACCTGAGCGCGGCGCCAGTGCTGGCGCCTCAGGCGCCCTGAATGGCCCCGACCCGCCCGCTTTCCACCGTGAAGCGGGCGGACGTGACGAGCGCGCTGTCGGCCTTCCACAAATCCTGCACCGAGCGCAGTTCGGCTTCCAGCCGATCCGGGCGCAGCTGGAACTGCACATAACCATGTTGATCGGCGTGCCCGTAGCGCAGATGTGGGTTGTGCGGCAGGGCGCGCTCGACACGGCTCTGGTCCAGGCCCTGGCTGCTGATCGAGGTGCCGCAAAACTCGGTGGCCAGCAGGGGGTTGGCTTCGCTGACCGGTGCATCGAAATCGGCGCGCAGATCGGCCACATAGTTGGCATGCACATCCCCGCCGAGCACGACGGTGTTGCGCAGCTTGCGCGCAGCCATATCGCGCAGCAGGCGCTGGCGAGCCAGCGGATAGCCGTCCCAGCCATCGGTCCAGTAGACGCCTGGCTCGCCGGCCTGGGTCTGCCAGTTCATGCGTGCCATCAGGGTCTGCTGGGCCAGCAGGTTCCAGGGCCGTGAGGCGTCCCAGCTCTGCGCCAGCCATTGCTCCTGGGCGGCACCCAGCAGGCTGCGGCGTGGGTCGAGAAAATCCGGGCAGTCCTTGAGCGACAAGGTGTTGGAGCCGCCGCGACCAGGTTTGGGGCAGACCTGCGGATCGCGCCACTGCCGGCCGTCCACGCTGATCAGCCGGGCCAGCTGGCCCCAGTCGTAGTGCTCGTGGATGCGGATGTCCTTGCCGCTCGGGCGCAGGGCCTTGGGGAAGGGCATGTGTTCCCAGTAGGCTTTGGCGGCGGCGATGCGGCGCTGCGGGAAGTCAGCCTCCAGGCCTTGTGAGTGGTCGCCGGCCCAGTCGTTGTCGACCTCGTGGTCGTCCCAGGTGACGATCCAGGGCGCGCGCGCATGCATGGCCTGCAAGGACGGGTCGCTCTTGTACTGGGCGTAGCGCTGGCGGTAGTCGTCCAGGCTGCGGCACAGGCCGCCCACATGCACGCGCGGGGCCGGGCCGCTGGCCGAGGCATTGGAGATGGCCGCGCTCTCGTAGATGTAGTCGCCGAGGAAGAGCACCAGATCGAGGTCCTGGCGCGCCATATCGGCCCAGGCGGCGTAGCGGCCATGGTCCCAGCGCTGGCAGGAGGCGATGGCGAAGCGCAGCGAGTTGACTTTGGCATCAGGCGCCGGCGCCGTGCGCGTGCGCCCGACCGGGCTGCGCACGCCCAGGGCGGTGAAGCGGTACCAGTACCAGCGGTCGGGCTTGAGCCCGGCCGGTTCGGCATGGACGCTGTGCGCATCGGCCGCCAGCGCCGTTTCCTGGCCCTTGGCCACCACGGTCTTGAAGCCCTCGTCCTCGGCCAGCTCCCAGTCCACGGCCACCTGGGCCGGCAAGCCCGGCCCGCTCAGCCGGGTCCACAGCACCAGGCTGCTGGGCCGCGGGCAGCCCGAGGCGATGCCGAGGGCGAAGCGATCGATCGTGTCGGCCGCATGGACGTGGCGGACCCACAGCGGGGCGCTGCCGGCGGCCAGGGCCGCTTGCAGCAGTTGACGACGATGGAGGGCGGGGCGGGGCGCAGGCGTGCTCATGGCGAGCAGGATAGCGAAAGAATGTGGCGCGCCCGGCCTTCACGAGCAGGGCCTGCGTCTGTCAGTCCGGAATCCGCACGCCCCATTGCCGCGCGAGCTCGCGCAGCGTGCCGTTGTTGCGCAGCGCCTCCAGGCTTCGATCGAGGCTCACACGGAGTTCCTCACCACTGGCATTGC
>JAIXSD010000611.1 GCA_027484885.1 Rubrivivax sp. | reverse complement strand
TTGTTCAAGGTATGTCCTCTCAAATTCATCGGCTGCGGCAAACACTGCCAGTGCTGCGACGGACGCCACGCGAAAAAGCAGCCTGAAAAAACCTCCGGCATCATGCCACAGGGCACCCAGGCCTCAGCCCCTGCAAATAAGCGTCCCCCACGCTTGAAAACGGCAGTGATGCACGAATTGAAGCGAATATTTGCCGCACCCGGGACATACCCTGAGTTGCAATGACTCAGGAACCGGGCCGCCCTGCCCCCTTCAACAGCGGGCGAATCAACAACAAAAGCAGCCGCTGCAATGGATTGGCATTGCCGAAGGGGCGCCATGTAAAGCTGAGCTTTTGCTTGTAAGCATCGAATTGCATCACCCAGGGCGCGGCCTTCAAGGCACCACGATTGAGCAGCACCTTGAGTACCGACACGCCCATCACACCCGCACACAAGTCACAGGACATCATGGTGGAGGGCCCTCGCCTTTCGTGAAAATTCACAGCCTCTGGCGCCACCAAATAGCCACGCTGCAACATGGCTGGCGACAAGCCGGCGATAAATCGCGCGTACTGCTCCTGCTGGCTGCGCCCTTCGACCTTGAAATAATCTTCAAAACTCATGCCGCCGGGTTTGAAATACAAAAACGCCACCCCCATGCCCAAAGGTGCCGCAGTCAAAGCCGGGATACCCCGCTCGTAACACGCACGAAACAACATGCGCCGAGCCTCGATGGCAAAAAAGTCGATGCCATCCACGTACACATCCACACCCGACAAGAAGGCATCGAGATTCTCTGGCGTGACCCCTTCACCAAAAGCCTCAACCTGAGCCTCCGGGTTAATTTCACGGGCCATTTCTGCCAACACTTCGGCTTTGGGTCGACCCAGCGTTGCCATCTGAGCGCCGACCTGTCGATTGAAGTTGTGAACCTCAAACTGATCGAAGTCGGCAATGTGAAAGCCTCCCACCCCCAAACGGGCCAAGGTGAGCAAATGAGCCCCACCAACGCCACCCAAACCGGCGATAGCCACCCGGGAACCTCGTATACGAGCCTGCTCGGCTTCTGTCAACCAACCTATGTTTCGGGAAAACGCCCGTCCGTAATCAAAACCCGCTCGAGCATTCATGAAAGCACCTTGCATGGACGGAACATACCACCTCAATATCGACACATGATGCCCGATGAAAACCGGACAATCCAGCCAAAATGCCGAATTGAAGTCTTGTCGAGCAAGGATGAACAATGAACGAACCTGCGGCGATCTACCAGATTCTTGATTTGGCGCGCTGGGCACCCAGTGGAGACAACACCCAGCCCTGGCGGTTTGAGATCGCCGGGCCGCGGCATGTGGTGGTTCACGGCTTCGACACGCGGGAGCACTGCGTTTACGACCTGGATGGCCACCCGAGCCAGATCGCGCTGGGCGCCCTGATTGAAACTGCCGCCATTGCAGCTAGCGCGCAGGGCTTGCGACTCGAGAGCAGCCATCGCGCGGACTCCGCGGATGATCGGCCCGTGTTTGACTGGCATTTTGTCGACGCACCCGGGCTGACTCGCGACCCTTTGATCGACAGCATTCAAAGCCGGACCGTTCAGCGCAGGCCACTGAGCAGCCAAGCACTGACGGACGCGCAAAAAAGCGCCCTGCTCACTGCCTGCGGCCCGGAGTTCAGCCTTTTTTGGCTCGAGGGGTTTGCAGCACGTTGGCGCACCGCGCAACTCATGTTCCGCTCCGCCAAGATCCGACTGACATCGCCCGAAGCCTATGAAGTGCACCGAGACATCATCGACTGGCGCCAGCAGTTCAGTGAAGACAAGGTCCCGGAACAGGCCTTGGGCACCGACCCTTTGACCACCCGCCTGATGGAATTCGTGATGGGCAGCTGGGAGCGCGTGCAGTTCTTCAACCGCTTTTTTGCTGGAACCTGGGCACCCCGAATCCAGCTGGATTGGTTGCCAAGCTTGATGTGCGGCGCGCACTACACACTCTTGGCGCCACGACCGCCCGAGTCTCTGCAAGACTATGTCAAGGCAGGGCGGGCCATGCAGCGCGTGTGGCTCATGGCCCACCATTTGGGCTTGCAGATGCAACCCGAAGTCACGCCCCTGGTTTTTTCACGCTACGCGCGCGAGCAACGCCAGTTTTCCAAGCTGCCGCACTTGCAGCGCCTGGCCGAGCAGGTGCGCCGCAATCTGGAAAACCTGGTCGGCAAAGAAGCTGCGGAACGGAGCGTGTTCATGGGCCGACTCGGCCATGGCCAGGCTGCCAAATCACGGTCTTTGCGCCGCCCCTTGAAAGATCTGCTCCTGCAGCAATCGCAACAACCCTGACAAACAGCAGCATCCGCACCCGTACCGGAGACACATCAAGCCGAGGCCGGAGCAAAAAAAGAGGGGCGCCCACAAGCGCCCCTTTCCATTTTGGCTCCTTGCCGGGGCCTACAGCCCGGCAAGCAAGCCGCTCAAGCCGACTTGCGGCGACGCGAAACCAGACCCAAGCCCAGCAGCGCCAAGCCACTCAGAGCCAGCGAAGTCGGCTCAGGCACGCTGAAGAAGAAAGACTGGCTGGCGTCAGCTTGACCGACGAAGTCTTTCTGGTTGCCAGAGGTCGAGGGCACGCCGTTGCCAGAGGCACCGATGCCGCTACCTTCCCAGGCGGTCGGACGCACCCAGGTGCCGTTCGGACCAGGCTGGCCCGCGATCACTCGACCAAAAGACAGGGTCGAGATCACCGACGTACCACCCAGATTCGGGGTGATGTAGGCGTTGTTGGTCACGGACGTCGTGCCCGCCACGCTGGCTGAGCTCGTGCCTTGACCGGGGTTGGTTGCCGACTGCTGCGAGATGGTGGCTTGGCCGCCGGTGAAGGCACCGCCGAGCAGCTTCACACCATCGCCAAAACCACTCTGCGTGGCCAGGTTCGCGTTGGGCGCGGTATCCAGAAAGATGCCCCAGGTACCGGTGGTCGGGGTGATCGACACCACACCGCAATCAAAAGTCAGGCAGGTCACCACTTCTTGGAAGTGAGCCTTGACCGTGATTTCGTAGCCAGCAGCGCCCGTACCCTTGACCAGACCCGGAGTCACGAAGGTCGAACCGTCGTCAGCCAAGATGGCGGAAGCGAAGGAGTTGTAGTAAACATCAATGACATCAGTCCGACCGATCTTGCTGCCAGCCATCCCCTTGTAAATGTCATAGCCCTTGACCAGCACTGAGGCGGACGAGGTCCAATCGAAACCGCCAAAGTTGTCGAGCACGCCGTCCGGGGTCACGAACGTGGCGGCTTGGGATGTACCCAGGGCCGCCGAAAGGGCCAGCGCGATCCAGGTCTTCTTGTTTGCTTTCATTTCACTATCACTCCAAAAACTTAGGCGAAAACTTTCGCCCCAAGCCCTGAGTCGCAACAGGCGTGCCACACCCAAAAAACTCAACAGAAACATACACTTACAAAAATGGACACATCAAATCCCAAGAATTAGGGATGGACATGGAAAAACGGGCGACACCCGCAAACAAGGGTTGACAACCGAAAAATCAAAAGTAAACACCAAAAGAAAAAGGGTGCCGAAGCACCCTTTTTGGACCATGCAGCTTGAAAGCTGCTGGTTCAGCCGAACGATCAAGCTTGCTTGCGACGGCGAGCCGACAGACCCAGACCCAGCAGAGCGAAACCGGTCAGAGCCAGCGAGGTCGGCTCCGGAACGCTGAAGAAGAAGGACTGGCTGGCGTCAGCTTGGCCCACGAAGTCGGGCTGATTGACACCGGGGGTGATGGCCGGCACACCGTTGCCACCAACACCGATACCGCTACCTTGCCAGCTGGTCGGCTGCACCCAAGTACCGTTCGGGCCATTGGACGCATTCTTGGGACCGAAGGACAGCGTCGACGACACGGTGGTGCCGTTCAGGTTCGGGTTGATGTAGGCGTTGTTGGTCGAAGACGTGGTGCCCTGGACGCTGGCCAGAGTCGTACCCGTACCCGGGTTGATCGCAGCCTGCGAAGTCAGGACAGTCTGACCACCGGTGAAGGCGCCACTCAGAATGTTCACGCCGTCACTGAAGCCGCTTTGGTTCAGCAGGCTGGCATTGGCAGCGGTATCCAGGAAGATGTTCCAAGTGCCGGTCAGGGGCGTGATGGTCACGACGCTGCAATCCGCAGTCACGCAAGTCACCAGCTCTTGGAAATGAGCGCTAACCGTGATCTCGTAGCCTGCGCCGCTGGTACCTTTGACCAGGCTAGGCGTAGACAGCGTGGTGCCATTGGCATCCAGCACAGCGTTGGCAAACGAGTTGTAGTACACATCGATGATGTCTTGCTTGCCAGCAAAGTTGCCGAGTCCCAGGGCAGCGCCAGCCCGGATGTCATAGCCCTTGACCAGCACCGACGCGGACGAAGTCCAGTCGAAGCCGCCAAAGTTGTTGAGCACACCGTCAGGGGTGTTGAATGTTGCAGCGTTGGCCGAACCCAGCATGGCCAACAGGCTCAAACCGGACAGAAACTTCTTCGTTGCTTTCATGGTATTTCT
>JAIXSD010000361.1 GCA_027484885.1 Rubrivivax sp. | reverse complement strand
GCGAAATGCAGTGGGCGTCCCGCATCGAGCAGGCGCTCGACGAGAACATGTTCGTGCTTTACGCACAAAGGATCACCTCTCTCGGTGAGCCGGAGTCCGGGTTGCATGCAGAGGTGCTGATCCGCATGCGGGACGGCAACGGCAACATCGTGATGCCCGGTGCCTTCCTGCCTGCCGCTGAGCGGTTTCATCTCGCCTCGCGCGTGGACCGCTGGGTGCTAAAGGCCGTGATCGACTACCTGCATGCGCCGGGCGTGATCTCGGCCGTATCCAGCCTCAACGTCAACCTCTCCGGCCAGTCCATTGGTGACCGCGCCTTCCACAGGCAAGCCCTGGAAATGCTGGACAGCGCCGGCGAGGCGATCTGCCGGTGCCTCTGTCTGGAGATCACCGAGACCGCTGCCGTCACCAACATGGCCGATGCAGCGGTGTTCATCCAACAGGCCCGCGCGCTGGGAATCAAGGTGGCCCTGGACGACTTCGGGGCCGGCGCATCATCGTTCGGCTACTTGAAGAGTCTGCCGGTGGACTTCATCAAGATCGATGGACAGTTCATTCGGGACGTCGTCGACGACCCCCTTGATGAAGCCGCCGTCCGTTGCTTCGTGGATGTCGCACGCGTCGTCGGCGTGAAGACCGTCGCGGAGTTTGTGGATCGACCTGAGGTGAAGGACATGATCCGCACGATCGGGGTGGACTTTGCCCAGGGCTTTCTGCTGCACAGGCCAGAAGCATTGGCAGCGCTGGTTGAACTGCACCACGTCGAAGCAAACCTAGGTTGATCTGCTTTCCGGGGCTAGCCAGGCTGCGGTGCTTGGGGTGTGCACTTTTCACTGAAGGCCCTGCCGTCGAGTCGTGCATAGGACCGCCAATTTGAACTCTGATTAAGCCAAAAATATCATTTGCATCAAATGAGGTGGCTTTCTGCGAAGCCGTTCGCAGTCGACCACATCGCGACACCGAAAGGGGCAAGGTCATGGAACGTCTCAGCATCAAGACCCGGTTGCTGCTCGTTTTCGGGCTGCTGGCGGCGTCCACCCTCTTCGTCGCGGCACTTGCCGCTCAAGCCCTGTATGCCGCGCAGGAACGCCTGGACGGCATCGTGCACGGGCTGTCACGCCGCGCAGAGGTGGCCAATGCCTTCAGGGCGGCCGTCGATCAGCGCGCGATCGCCGTTCGCAACATGGTGGTGACGCCGGACCAGCAACGTGTTTTGGCCTACGGGGCTGACGCTGAACTCGCGCACAGCGCTGTCGCCAAGCACCTCAAGGAGCTCGAAGCGCTAGCCGGCCCTCAGTCAGACGCCAGCAGCAAGGCTCGGGAAATGATTGCACAGCTGCGCAAGCTGGAAGACCAGTACGGACCCGTCGCGGTCGACATCGTTGCCGACCTGAAGGCAGGCCGGCGGGAGGTCGGCGCAGCCAAGTTGACCGAACGCTGCCAACCCCTTCTGGCCGCACTGCAAGCGGGCACGCACGAGTATCAGCAGTACACGCGGACTCGAAGTGTCGCGAGCTTAGAGCAGGCCCTGGACACAACACACCATGGCTACGTGGTCTTGCTCGCAGGCGCGGTGGTGGCGCTCGTGGCCGCCATCGCAGCGGCTGTCGCGGTAACCCGCTCCATCGTGATCCCCATCAACCACGCAGTTTCATTGGCCGAGGCCGTTGCCGATGGTGACCTGACGGTTCGACTGACCGCGAACGGAAATGATGAAGTTGCGCACCTATTGCGCACGCTCGGTGCCATGAACGGCAAGCTTGGCGAGATCGTGCGGACGGTACGAGAAGGCAGCGACTGCATTGCCAGTGGCACGGGCCAAATCGCCGCTGGAAACGCCGACCTTAGCAGCCGGACCGAGATGCAAGCTGGTGCCCTGCAGGAAACCGCAGCCACGATGCGAGAACTCAGTGACATGGTCCAGCGCAACGCCGAGCATGCCGCCAGCGCGCAATCCCTCACTTCAGAAGCATCCACCCACGTCACGCACAGCGACCAAGCCGTGCGCCGTGTCGCAGTCGTCATGGCCTCGATCAGGGGTAGCTCTGAGCGTGTCATGGCGATCACTGACGTGATCAATGGCATCGCCTTCCAGACCAACCTGCTGGCGCTCAACGCGGCCGTCGAAGCCGCTCGGGCCGGCGAGCAAGGACGTGGCTTCGCGGTCGTGGCAGCGGAGGTGCGAGCGCTTGCAACCCGCAGTGCTGACGCTGCCAAGCAGATATCCAGCCTCATCAACGAAAGCGCAGAAAACGTCCGGGACGGCGTGGTGGAGGTCGACCAGGCTGGTCGTACGATGCAAACCGTCGTCAAGTCGATCGATCGCGTACGCGATCTCGTGTCAGACATTGCAGCCGAGAGCCGCAATCAGAGCGAGGGTGTGTCGCGGGTGGGTGCTGCGGTATCCAGTATTGATGACGCCACGCAGAGGAATGCGGCGCTCGTGGAAGAAAGCGCCGCAGCCTCACAAAGCCTGAGCACCCAGGCCCAGCGGCTCTCCGAGGCCGTATCGCGCTTCCGTGTTCCGGCGGTGGCCTGATCGCAGGGGAGATGGCTTCAACCGCCCACGAAGCAGTTGCGTCCTTTTGCCTTCGCGATGTACAGGGCCTCGTCCGCTGCGCGAAGCAGCTGGTCCGGGTGGCAGTCAGCGTCGGGGTCGCATGTCGTGAAGCCACCGGAGAGCGTGACGTGCGAAGCCGTCGCGGAGTCGGGGTGCGGCAGTGCAGCGCTTGCAAACACCCGCGTGATCGCATTGGTCAAGGTTCGCGCGCCTGAGCGAGGTGTGTCGGGTAGCACCAGAGCGAACTCTTCGCCACCGTACCTGGCCACCGAGTCCAGCGGACGACGCGCCAGCTGACGCAGCATCCTGCCAATGGTACGCAGGCAGTCATCGCCGGATTGATGACCCAGCGCATCGTTGTACTGCTTGAAGTGATCCACGTCGCAGATCATCACCGTGAGCGGCTTTTGAGACCTACGGCAGAGTGCGATGGCCTCCTGAAGATGCTCGTTGAACCCACGGCGGTTCAAGAGGCCTGTCAGGGCGTCCTGCACTGCCTGGCGCTGCAACTCTGCGTTGGCGCGCTGAAGTTCCAGGGTGATCTCGTGCAGCTCGCGCTGCATGCGACCGAGGCGCTGCATCGCATAGAGCTTGGCCTCCAACACCAGCGGATGGACCGGCTTCGTGAGGTAGTCGTCACCACCCGCAGCAATGCCGTCGGCAACACTGGTTGCTTCGGAGAGCGAGGACAGAAAGATGATGGGTGTCCAGACACCGAGCTGCGCCTCTCGTTGCCGGATGCCGTTCGCAAGCCAATAGCCGTCGTGCACTGGCATGACGATATCGCTCAGGACCATGTGGGGACGATGACGCTCGAACAGCTCGAGTGCCCAGGCGGCACTCGAAGCCTCGATGACCTGGTGACCGAGTCGATCCAGGTGATACGCGATGCTGCCCCGGACACTTTCGTCGTCGTCGACAACCAGTACGCGAAGTGGCTGATGTTGGGAATCAGTCATGAACTATGTGGTGGGCGTCAGCACTGC
>JAIXSD010000525.1 GCA_027484885.1 Rubrivivax sp. | reverse complement strand
TTGTCGGTAGCCCAGCTCGGCCTCGGGCCACTGACCCTGTTCTTCTCGGGCTTCGCCCAAGCCATGCCAAGCGTCGGCCTGTGCCGGCTTGAGGCGGAGGGACTGTTCCAGGATCGGGGCCGCTTCTGCCCAGCGTCCCCGTGCCAATATCAACAAACCCAGCAGCCGCCAGGCATCCACCGCCTGCGGCTGTTGGGTCAGCACCTGCCGATAGCCTGCCTCAGCTTGCTCCAGGCGGCCTTGTTGGTGGGCGACGACGGCTTGTTGAAGGAGGATGTTCGTCGCGGTCATTGAAGTCTCGGCGGGTGTCGAAACTTGAAGTATTGGTACAAAAAAAGGCTGGTAGCCCGTGGGCTGCCAGCCTAGAGACTTCGCCTTGAGTGCGAAATCAGAACTTACGGTCGTACGTTGCCGTGAACTTGAACGAACGAGGGGAAGTCATGCTCAGAGGCAATTCGTAAGTCGAGCGAACATTGTTGCCGCTGTTGTAACGTTCTTCCACGCTGGTGACAACTTGCGAATTCAGCACGTTGAACACATCCATGCGAAGTGCCAAGCCCTTGAATGCCTCAGGTTTGAACGTGAGGTTCAAATCTAGACGGCGATCCCAAGGCAGCTCGCCAATTGTGCCGCGCGGGACCAGGATGTTGGCTGTGCGGGTTGCACCCAAGCAGTAGAAATGCTGGTTGGCGTAGTTGGGCGAGCCGGTCGGGTTGCTCGGTTGGCTGCCGATGCAACTGCGCGGACGACCCGAAGCGGCCAGGATGTTCGCACCAGCCAACCATTGGGGTGTCAGCTCGACAAAACCGAACGCCTTCAGTTGATGCGTGCGGTTGTTAGGCAGCAGGCCGTTGGCGCCGATCATCAGCTCGGGGTAGTCCCACACCGAGGTCACGGCCACGTCAGCTTGACCGTTGTCCGAGCGAACTTGACCTTCGGTGTTGCCCTTGTTGCGCGACCAGGTGTAGCCGACCTTGCCGTACCAGCCATTCTTGAACGGATGCTCCACGAAGAAATCAAGTGCGGTGTAAGTACGCTTAACTTTTTCAAAGCCTTGCTGAGCCGCCGTCAAGAACACAGTGGTGTGATCTTTGCCCGTACCCTTGTAGTCAACCAAGAAGGTGTTGTCTTGGCCGGGATTGAAGGTCTGGCAGGTGTTGCCCCACAGCGGATTGGTGATGGCAATCTTGTTGTCGGCGGCATACTTCTCGAACGGACGCACATCACAGAAGTCGTCGATCGTGGAACGCAAGGTACGGTAGGTGAAACGGCCACCCACATTCAAGGTTGGGTTCAGTGCCTTCTCAAAACCCAGACTCAGCTCGTCCTGGTAGCTGGGGGTCATGTTCAGTGCGGAAAGAGACTTGAGGTCCTTTTCTTGACCAAACTCGTTGTTGCCAGACAGTGGCGGGGTCAACTGTACGAGGCCAGTCGGCGCGCCGTTGGCATCAACACCGGTGTAGGTGTAATACTGATCGGTGAACGTGGATCGACCCGCGCCACGCACGGTGATGTGCGTCGGGATGGGCACAGAGTAACGGCCTGCTGTGCCGAACAGTTTCAGAGAACCATCGCCGTTCGCATCCCAGGTCGCCGCAAAGCGCGGGTTGATCTGGTTCTTCATTTCCAGGAAGGTTTGCTTGTCGCCGTTCTGATTCTTGAACGATTCACTGCGCACACCCGCGACCAGCAGCAGGTTCTTAGTGACCTGGAACTTGTCTTCAATGTAGAAGGCGGATTGCTCGCCGAAAGAGTCGGTCACCGTCGAGAACAAGCCCTTCGACACATAGTAGCCCTGGCCGCCCACAGGTGGAACCGTGCCGCCCGAGACATCGATGGGTTGTGTCGGGTCGGGCGACTTGAGGTAGGTCCAAGTGCCGCCGCCAGCCTTGAATTCTCCAGCTGCCTTGGACTGGATCTTGTTTTGGTCCAGACCGCCGCGCAGCGTGTGCTTGCCCAGCGCCCATTCCAGGTCAAGACGGAAGGACTTCACCACGTCCTTCGAGCCAGGGGCCAAGACATTGCCGCCGATGGGTTGAGGGTTGGGATACGAAAGCGCAGGGTTGCGAGAAGCCGGTTCCGAAACCGTCGAGAACAGAGTTGCGTTCGGGTCAAAGTTGGGGAACACCTGATCGTGCTTGGATGTGTTCTGACCGTACAAAGCCGTCAAAGTCAAATCGCTGGTCAGGTTGCCTGTGTACTTCAGAGAGTTCAACTGGCCGCCGTTGTCGTCGATGTTCTTGTAGGTGTACTCGGTGCTCAGAACATTGTTGCGTTCGCCTGTGGCTTGATCCCAGCCATAGAGCTTGAACTTGTCGACAGGTGAATCGCCGATCGAAGTGAACTCCAAGCGGTGTTCGTCGGTCAGCAGCCAGTCGAACTTGGCAATGTGACGCGTGATTTCTCGCTCGCTGTCGGTCCAACCTTTGTCAAGAGCCGTCGTCGAGGTTCGGATACCGTTGCCGTTGACGTTGCCACTCTCGCTCTTGATGCGTTCGGCAGCGACAAACATGAACAGTTTGTCTTTGATCAGCGGACCACCGACGTATGCGCCCAGCGTGGTTTGCGACAGTGTGTTCTTGCTGCGAGTTTGGTACAGCGTGCCGTCAGTGCGGGAGTTGTACTTGGTGTTCGGGTAGTAGAAATCGACCGGCGCATTGCGGAAGGAGGCTGGCGCAAGGCTGTAGTTCACGCCCGCTTCCCACTGATTGGTGCCCGACTTGGTGGTGATGTTGACCACACCACCCACCGAGCGTCCGAATTCAGCGCCAAAGCCACCGACCAGAACCTGAGCTTGTTCAATGGCACCAAATGGCAGCTGCGACGAGCCCAAGCCGGTCAATGGGTTCACGACCGGGAAGCCGTTGATGTAGTACGAGTTTTCAGACACAGCACCGCCACCGAAACTGGCGGTGTTGCCGTTGCCGAAACGGGTGTCACCACGAGTGGTGTTCGGAGCCAGTTGCACCAGGGCTTCGACACTACGGCCGATAGGCAATGCAGCCAGTTGTTGGGCGGTGAACGTTGCTCCGCTGTTGTTGGTGTTGGAGACGTCAATGGTCTTGCGAACGCCCGTGACGGTCACCGTCTCCAGCGTTGAAGCAAAGTTCAATTCGGCGCCTTGACCGATCCGAACTTCGAGGCCTTCAAGAGTCTGTACGACCTTGCCATCCTTCAGCAACGATGCGCGATAGGTGCCGACCGGCAGAGAAGTCGCTTGAACTCGACCGCCTGCATCCGGCGTTAGTGTCCGTTTAAGACCGGTCGCCACATTTTCAATCACCACGGTGTTGCCACTTCCGGCTTGAACCACGCCAAAGACGTTACCGGTGGTGTTCGATTGCGCGTAGACGGCGCCGGTGGAAACCATCAATCCCACCGCGACTGCAACGGCAGAGCGTTTTGCCAGGCTCAGCGACCTGGCCTTGAATTCGTTGGTCATTTAATCACCCTCTCTTCGCTTAGATGTGGACATGAGTCAGTCCAAGACAGTTCGGGCCTTCTTTTGGAGGACCGAGCACGGTTGAAATCAACACTGCTGATGAATTTTGTTGAGGGGTGCGCTATTCGCCGATAGGGGTATGCCCAATGGCAGGGTGCAGTTTGTAACAAGGGTAATCCCGTGGTGGGCGATAAAAGCCTTTTAACTGTGCGCGTTTACAGCACAAACGCAGTCGGCTTGAGCTCTGTTCAGCGGCATCCGATGGGGTATACCCGCGTGCCAGAATCGCAACGGCAGGCGATTCGAGCTTGCCGTTTTGAGTGGGGCACAGGACTTTGGTCGTCGCGGTCGTGCCGGGAAGCCACTCTCCTAGAATCGCCCAAAGTTTCTGCCCAACACTATGACCGTATTCAGCGCGCAAGCCACTCATCAACCGGATTCGACTCCGACAAGGCAGAAGTCCTGCTCCATCCTCATCATCGGTGCAGGCCCCGCCGGCAGCGCCTGCGCGCGGGTGCTCGCTCAAGCGGGCTTGGATGTGGTGCTCGTGGACCAGCAGCCGCAGGGGCGGGACAAGATTTGCGGGGATGGCTTGATTCCGGACAGCCATGCGGCGCTCAGGCGCTTGGGGCTGCTGGATCAGGTGATGGCGCGGGCGCAGCCGGTGCAGCATGTGGCTTGCATCGGGCCGCGCGGCGGGCGCATCGAGGTGCCGGGCACGCTGGCGGTGTTGCCGCGGCGTGAG
>JAIXSD010000204.1 GCA_027484885.1 Rubrivivax sp. | reverse complement strand
ATGGCGTTGTCGATCAGATTGAACAGGGCCTCGCGCAAGAGCGACTCGAAACCGCGCACCGGGCAGCGGCTGCAGGACTCGGCCGCCTCGAAGCCGAGGTCGATGCCGGCGGCGAGCGCGCGCGGCACCAGCTCGGTGGTCAGCTCGCGCGCCAACTGGCGCAGGTCCAGGGTGCTGCGCGCCTGCTGGCTGGCCGATTCGGGCTCGGCCCGCGCCAGGCTCAGCAGCTGGTTCACCAGATGGGCGCTGCGCGTGGCGCTGCTGTGCACCAGCTGCAGCCGGGCTTTCAGGGCTGGGTCCTGGGCGTCCAGCAGGGCCAGCTCGGTCTGGCTCTTGAGGCCGGCCAGGGGCGTGCGCAGCTGGTGGGCGGCGTCGCTGATGAATCGCTTTTGCGCCACCACATTGTGGTTGACTTCGACCAGCAGGCTGTTCATGGCCAGGGCCAGGGAGCGCACCTCGGGCGGCGCGTCGTTGATCTTGATCGGGGTCAGGTCGTTGGCGGCTCGGCCCTCGACCTGGCTTTGCAGCAGGGCCAGCGGCCGCAGCCCGGTGCGCACGCCGGCCCAGACGATCATGGTCATCAAGGCCATCAGGGCGGACAGGGGCAGTACGGTGTCGAGCAGGATTTGCCGGGCCAGCAGCTCGCGGTTGGTGCTGGAGCGGGCCACCTGCACCAGCATGCTTTGACCCGGTGAATCGGGCGTGCCGTAGCGCAGCAGCAGGGCGGCCACGCGCAGGCGCTGCGGCTCGCTGCCAGCACTCGCTGGATGGGCACCACTGGCGTCGCTGGCGGCGGCATCGAGCGCCGCGGTCGCATCGTGGGCCGACAGCTTGCCGTTGTAGAAAAAAGGCTCGCCGTACACCGGCTTGGCGCCGCGGGGCAGGGGCGGCAGATTGCGGTTGCCGAGGATGAACTGACCCGGCGGCATGCTGACGGTGTAGTACACGCGGTCGCTGGGGTCGGCCTCCAGAATGTCCCGCGCGGCGCGCGGGAAATCGATGAAGAGGCCGTTGTCCAGGGGTTTGACCTGGCGCGCCAGGGTGCGAGAGGTCTGCGAGAGGCTGGCGTCGATGGTGGCGTTGGCGTAATGCTCAGCCAGTTTGTAGGTGAACAGCGCGGCGGCCAGCCACAGCACCACCTGCGGCATCAAGAGCCAGACAAAGAGCTGCCGGTGCAGGGAACGCGCGCTGGTGCTCATGGCGTGGCGGGCGCGCCGCTGCCACTGCTGTCGGCCTCCAGCAAATAACCGAGACCCCGCACGGTGCGGATCTGCAGGCCCGAGCCCTCCAGCTTGCGACGCAGGCGATGGATGTAGACCTCGACCGAATTGCCGCCGCCGTTTTCGCCCCGGTCCTGCGCCCAGGCGGCCACGATTTGCTCCTTGGTGACCACGCGGTCGCGCTCTTGCAGCAGCAGGTCCAGCAGCAGCCATTCGCGCGGGCTCAGCTCCAGGGCCTCGCCCTGCACGCTGGCGCGCCGGGCGGCGCGGTCAAAGCTCAGCTGCGCCAGGTCCTGCCCGGCGGCCGCCACCGGCCGGCCGCGGCGCAGCAGGGCGTGAAGCCGCGCCTGCAGCTCCGGGAAATCAAAGGGCTTGGTCAGGTAGTCGTCGGCGCCGGCGTTCAGGCCCGAGACGCGGTCGTCCAGGCTGTCCAGTGCGGTCAGCACCAGCACCGGCAGGCCGCGGCGTGCCGCGCGCAGGCGTTTGAGCACGGTCAGGCCGTCGACCATGGGCAGGCCCAGATCAAGGATGGCGATGTCGAAGGGGTTCTTGAGGAGCAGGTACTCGGCCACAGCGCCGTTGGGCGCGTGTTCGACCTCGAAGCCGCTGCGCCGCAGCTGCACGGTCAGGGCATCGGCCAGGATGGCATCGTCTTCGGCAAGCAGAAGGTTCATGGTGGCAGCCTGTGCGGATTTCATCCATCCGCGGGTTAATACGGAATTAATAAAACATTAACTTCGTTAAGAATTCGTTTGAGTTTCAGCGATTCATAACAGGGCAGTGTAATGTCCGATCGCTGCAGCTGACGCCTTGCTCAAGGTCTTCCCAGGAGACAAACCGACATGAAGAATTCCCCGCAGTTCAGCTCAGCGTGCCGGCCCGGTGCCGCTTGGCAGATTCGTCCCGTCGCCGCAGCCTGCGCCAGCCTGCTGTTTGCCGCCCAGGCGGCCCAAGCCCAGGTGGCGCCGCCGGCCGCTCCGGCCTCAGCGCCCGCTCAGGCCCAGGCCACGGCCGATGGCCGCCAGCAGCTGGAAGCGGTGGTGGTCAGCGGCATCCGCCGCGGCATCGAGGCCTCGGTGGCCTCCAAGCGCAATGCGGATTCCATCGTCGAGGTCATCTCGGCCGAAGACATCGGCAAGCTGCCCGATGTCAGCATTGCCGATTCGCTCTCGCGCCTGCCAGGCCTGACCGCGCAGCGCGTCGATGGCCGTGCGCAAGGCATCCAGGTGCGCGGTCTGGCGGGCAACTACGCCGGCACCTTGCTGAACGGCCGCGAGATGGTCAGCACCAGCGACAACCGCGGTGTCGAGTTCGACCAGTTTCCTTCCGAGCTGCTGAGCGCCGTCAAGGTCTACAAGACGCCGGACGCCAGCCTGGTGGGGCAGGGCTTGGCCGGCACCATTGATATGCAGACGGTGCGCCCGCTCAACTTCGGCAGCCGCCAACTGGTGCTCAGCGGCCGCGCCGAGCGCAACTCCAACGGCCAGGTGACGCCCGGCCCCGGCGCCAATGGCAACCGCCTGAGCGCCTCCTACATCGACCAGTTTGCCGATCGCACCATCGGCCTGGCTGTTGGCTTCGCCCATCTCGATTCGCCGGGGCAGGAAACGCACTACAAATCTTGGTGGTGGGCCGACACCGGCCCCTGGGGTGACCAGGTGCCCGGCGTGCCCAAGGGTGTGGCCACGCTCAACGGTTTTGAAGACACCGTCACCGCCTCCAAGCAGGTGCGCAACGGCCTGATGGCCGCGCTCGAGTACAAGCCCAATGACCGCTTCCACAGCGTGCTGGACCTGTACTACAGCAAGTTCGAACAGAAGCGCAATTACCGCGGCCTGATGTCCAACCTCGGCGCCACCTGGAATGCGGCCACCGAGCCGGTGTACTCCAACGTCAAGGTCGGCGAGGTCAATGGCGACCAGTTCGTCACCCAGGCCACGGTGGGCAATCTGAAGCCAGTGCATCTGAGCCAATACAACACCCGCGATGACGACATCGCCGCCCTCGGCTGGAACAACAAGTGGAAGCTGGGCGACAACTGGGTGGCTGTGGCCGACCTCAGCTACTCGCGCGCCAAGCGCCAGGAACAGTTCATGGAGCTGAGTGCTGGCGCGCCCGGCACCACTTCGGTGGGCATTGATGTGCAGACCGGCAGTGGCATCTCGCAGGTCACCACCCAGTTCAACTATGCCGATCCGAACAAGCTGCTGCTCAGCGACCCGGGCGGCTGGGGCCGTGATGGCCGCAGCAACTATCCGATGTCCAAGGACGAGATCAAGGCCCTGCGCCTCTCGGCCAAGCGCGACCTGACGGGATTCTTCAGCAGCGTCGAGCTGGGGCTGAACCTGAATGAGCGCAGCAAGGACGTCGACATGGTCGAGTACCAGCTCAACCTGAAGAACGACCGCGCGCCCGTGCTGGTGCCATCCAACTTCCTGCTGGGCAACAGCTCGCTGGCTTTTGGTGGCATTCCGGCCATCTTGTCCTATGACGTGATGGGCGTGAAAGATGCGCTCTACAACCAGACCGAGGTGGGCGCCGATCAGACCTTTGCCCGCCACTACGGCGTGTCTGAAAAGGTCAACACCGCTTATGTGCAGGGCAATATCGACACCAGCCTGTTCGGGCACCCGCTGCGCGGTAATCTGGGCGTGCAGTATGTGCGCACCCAGCAGGAGTCCAGCGGCTTTGTCTGGGACGGCAGCAAGGCCGTGCCCATCACCGGTGGCACAAGTTACGGCCAGTGGCTGCCCAGCCTGAACCTGGTGTCGGAGCTGCCCTCGAACACCATCGTGCGCTTCGGTCTGGCGCGTTCCAACGCCCGCCCGCGCATGAATGACATGCGTGCCGGTTTCACCGGCGTGGGTGTGGATGCGACCACCAAGACCTGGAACGGCAGCGGCGGCAACCCGACCCTCAAGCCTTGGTTGGCTGACTCGGTGGACCTGGCGTTTGAGAAGTACATCGGCAAGCGCAGCTACCTGTCCTACGCCATCTTCCACAAGCACTTGCTGAACTTCATCGGCTCGGGCACGGTGCAGTACGACTTCACCGGCTTCCCCAACACCGGCAAACCCCCGGTGGTGCCGATCAGCAATATCGGCAACCTGACCACCTTGCAGAACGGCAACGGCGGCATGGTGGCCGGCTACGAGGTGGCGGCTTCGCTGGAGGCGGCCATGCTGAGCCCGATGCTCGATGGCTTCGGCGTGGT
>JAIXSD010000187.1 GCA_027484885.1 Rubrivivax sp. | reverse complement strand
GATGCCGGCGTGAGCAAGCTCTGGCGGGTGGAGAAGAAAACCAGCAAAGGCAAGCCCGCCATCTCGACCGTGGCCCTGCCTTTCGAAGGCACGCTGCGCGAGATCAGCCCCTTGCCCGGCGGCGAGCTGCTGGTGCTGCACGAGGGCTGGACCCAGCCGCCGAAAAGCCTGGTCTTGACGAAGCCCGGAGCTGCTGACGCATCGGCGCGGCGCGTGGACCTGCAAAAGCCGGTGGCCGTGGACACCTCGGGCGTGCAGGCCGAGCGCGTCATGGTCAAGAGCCATGACGGCGTGATGGTGCCGCTGTCGATTCTGTCGTCCAAGAGTGCGCCGCGCGACGGCAAGCGCCCCACCATCCTCAGCGGCTACGGCGCTTACGGCATCACCCAGGAGCCGCGCTTCGGCGCCACCCGCCTGGCCTGGCTGGAGCGCGGCGGCGTCTCGGCCATCTGCCATGTGCGCGGCGGCGGTGAGCTGGGCGAAGACTGGCACCGCGGTGGCTATATCCAGACCAAGCAGAACACGGTCTCGGACTTCATTGCCTGCGCCGAATACCTGATCGCCAACAAGTACGCCTCGCCCGCCACCCTGGCCGGCACCGGCGGCAGCGCTGGCGGCATCACCATCGGCGGCGCCATCACCCAGCGGCCCGAGCTGTTTGCCGCAGCGCAGAGCGCGGTCAGCCTGTCCGACATGCTGCGCATGGAAACCACGCTCAACGGCGCGCCCAATATCGCCGAGTTCGGCACGGTGACCAACGCGGCCCACTTCAAGAGCATGTATGCGCTCAGCCCCGTGCACCGCGTGCGCGACGGCGTGAACTACCCGGCCGTCATCGTCACCACCGGCGCCAACGACCCCCGCGTCGAAGCCTGGATCCCCGCCAAATTCGCCGCCCGCCTGCAAGCCGCCCAAGCCGAGCGTTACGCCAGCAAGCCGGCGCTGCTGCGCGTGGACTTCGAAGGCGGCCACGGCATGGGCTCCGGCGTGTCGCAGCGCCTGGACGAAACGGCGGATGTGTGGAGCTTCTTTCTGTGGCAGTTTGGGGATGTGGGGTTTGCACCGAAGCGGTGATGGGTGCGTAGAGGGGCGGGCGGGGGGCTTGAGATTTGAGGCCTGACCCTCGCGCCCCCCTCAACCGAGGTCGAGAGCGGGCGGGGGAAGTCTGCACCGCGGTGATGGCGGTCGGTCAGTCGGTTGGCTGCGGAGGACGGCTGCCGGCTAGGAGCAGTCGTCCGTTCTTTCGCAGCTACCACTGCTTTAGACTTGGTCGGAGCTTTGTGCTGAATTCCAGGCACGGCGCGCAGAGATATCAGGAGGATAAATGGCTACCCGTTACACACAAGAAGATGTCACAAACTTCTACAAGGCCGCAGACTCACTTCGAAAGTATAGGCGGGCCGAAGTTGTTGACGAGGAAACGGGCGCATCTCTATTGGAGCAGCTTTATTGCGACCCACTTCCTGCACAAGGACTGAGCACCCGTTTGGCAAGCGCAAATACAACTTTAATCGTTGGACGAAAAGGTACCGGCAAGTCGACCGTCTTTCAGAAGCTTCAGTTCGATATAAGGAAAACCAACGATAGGCTGACCGCCTATATCGACATAAAAACTGTGTGGGATAGCGCACAGGTCGATATTGCGTTGCAAGAAAAAGTTTCCCAAATTGATCACGCACTTCCCCCGGTAGCGATCGAGCGCCTACTGATTTACCGAACGTTCCTAAAAAATGTTGTGGACGAAATCCGTAAAGAGCTCGACAAAAAGCTTTCAAATTCGCTGTGGGAAAAAATAAAAAATTCCTTTTCAGGCCGAACGGAATCGTTGCATGCGGAGCTGCTCAACTTCCTGGAGGATTACAACGATGAAAACTTCATACGGATTGTTGGCGTTAAAAGCGCCAAGCTCAAAGAACAGGGGTCATCTACTTTAGGAATGCAAAGTACAGTCGCGATGACGCTGTCTGCGGCACCCGAAAAACTTGGTGGTGGAATAAGCGAGGACTCAAAGGAATCATACGAACACAGGCAGGCCGGGGAGTCTGAGTACACAGACATCCTCCTAAATGTTTTCAATCCAGCAGATCTCATCGTAAAACTGAAGGCAGTTCTGCAAAAAGCTGGGTTCCGGCATCTGTATGTACTTGTCGATGATTTTTCTGAGCTTCCTTCGGCCGCAATGAACGCAGTAGTTGACGTCTTACTTGCGCCCTTGAACAACCTATCAGATGAGTTTATTAAGCTAAAGATTGCAGCATATCCAGGTCGAATTTATCTAGGTTCCATCGACCGGACAAAAATTGACGAGGTCTACCTAGATCTTTTCAAGCTCTACGGGTCCGCTGATGTGACACGCTTGGAAGAGAATGGCATCGACTTTTCAAGGCGCCTTGTACTGCAGCGACTAGAGCATTATTGCAGGGGAGAACCCACTCGGTTCTTCGAAAGAAACAATGATGATGTGTTTCGGAGCTTGTTTAATGCGTCCCTGTGCAATCCGCGAATCCTGGGGCATTTGTTGGTGTATCTCTACGAATCGCACGTCTCGGCGGGCAGACTAGTCGGACTCCGTGCAGTTGCGGATGCCGCACGCAAGTTCTATGAAGAAAAGGTTGAAAGCTACTTTCAGGCCGGGCGATTCCTTCAGGAGGCATTTGACGAGCGCTCCTCAATCTTTAGCTTGAAGGAACTCCTCGAGTCGTTCGTACAGCGGGCTAGGGAACTACGACGTCATTCTTCAAGCGTATTTACAGCGATTGAGGGCACTCCACCGACGAGCCATTTTCATGTTGAGTTGCAACATGAGGCACTGCTTGCCACCCTTGAGTTGAACTTTTTTCTGACTAAGTACTTCGAGATGACCAATCGCGAGGGGCGCAAAGTCGCCGTATTTGCACTCAACTATGGCCTGTGTGAAAAATACTCAATCACCTTCGGAAGGCCGACAGGGGAGCGAGCATTCCGCCTGTATTTTGTAGAGCGAGTATTTGATTATGCGCCGCTGATCCTCAGCTATTTGAGGACAAATCAAGAAATCTCCTGCGAACACTGCGGCTCGAAGTTCGAGTTCGGCGACATTGATAAACTCCAGTTTTTCAACATGCGCTGCCCGAAGTGTCTACAAGGCACTTGCAAGGTAATAAACCTTTCAAAGAAGTACGAGCCGGAACTTAAATCGATTCGCAAGGAACTTTTACTGCCGAGTACGGAACTTGGAATTCTTCAGACATTGGAAACAACCCACGAAGCGATGCGTGCTGGTGAGATCGCCGAGGAACTGGACTGCTCTCATCAGTTGATTGGGCGGCGTGCAAAAAACTTGGAAGAGCGCCAACTGGTGACCCGATCCCTAGATGAAGGAGGCAAAAGGGTCTATGCCATAACCGATTTAGCTAAAACAAACTATTTTGATCCCGCTGTCTCCACCGATCTGCACTTTGGAGACTAGCGGCGATGTCGGGCGCTGTAACGCAGTCCTTAAGTCGGTCCAGTCGAACTGCCGCAACGGGTCGGTAGCTGTCGGCACGGGCGCGAGGGTCACGGGCGTGAGGGTCATGAGCGCTGGGGTCAGGCCTTAAATCTCAAGGCGAGACTTGGGGCGTGAGGGGCAGGCCTTAAATCTCAAGGCAAGACTTGACCCCCAAGTTGTTCCGTTGAATCGCCCCATAGCGACACGCCGGTACCCGGGCCTGAAGACAGAGTTCCGCCTTCCACTCTCCAATCGCTCTGGCACTTAGATGCCGGCGTAGTTCGACTGACTCAAACTCGAAGAACCGTCGATGCGAACCCACCCAATTCATGACAAGGAAGGCCAGCTCCTCGGTTTCGAGATCAGTTCGCTTCTGGGGCGGAGGATCGCGCGACGAATTGCTGCATCTGTGCCCGGCGCTCGTGTCATAGCGTCGAATCTGCGCAGCGAAGTGTTCTTTGAATTTGAGGTTGCCGGCGAGACTTTCGTGATTGAAGAGCCCTTCGGGGACAACAGCCGTTATTGGATCGGGCCGGCAGGCGCCGGGAGGTCGGCAGCCACTCAGACCGTTCACTCTCATTTCGAGAAGTCACGTCTGGGGTCCAGGGCTGTCGCAATGGGCGCGGTGCTTTGTGTGGCTCTCGTGATCTGGCCCGTGGCCTTGTACGGCTTCAGGCTCGTGGCACAGGACAAGTGCCTGGATGCGGGTGGTGCCTGGGTGAAGGGGGCGTGCCGCGGAGGGCAGAGCGGCGGCAAACTAGGCGTTCGAGCTGCTGTCCCTCGGCAAGCATCGTTCGGTGGCAGCGCTTCAACGTTGAAACTCAAATGCTGAATCCTGAATGGACGAGCCGCGGCAAGACTGTGGCGCAACTCATTGACGAACTCCGAACGTTTGAAGACCAAGAGATGGAGGTTCGAATCTCCATCGATGGGGGTGAGACGTCTTTGCCAATTTCGCTGGTTGCCAAAGTTGATGGGAAATTCGCGGTACTGAAGAATTGCCAAGAGGCACCGACGGTGCTTGTGCACGAGAAAGTGCGTTGAACCCCGCAATTGGCATGAGGCACATCAGAAAGCTGCGCGTTATCGGTGGCGGCTGTGCTCTCTTTGTTTTTGGTAGCTCGGTCTGGTTGTACGGACACGCAGGCCTTGCGCTTGTGCTGGACTCGGTGACAGGAGAAAAGGGCTGCGTCAGTCGACTCGCTCTGTATATCGGCCTCGACGAGGCTGATTGGCGGTTTGCCGTAGTCCAGGGCTACAGCCTCCTCTGGTTGCCGATGGTTCTGCTTGCAAGCATCGTCCTTTTGTCTGGTGTGGTGCGGTGGCTGCGCAATTGGAAGCCAAGGTAGCGAGGTCGCGAAGGTCACGCACCCAAAGCTCAGGGGCCCAGGCAATCCGCGACGACGTTTTTGCTGGCCAGCGAACGTTTGCTCCATGCGCATTGCAGACTTAGGAATGCCGAGTTCGAGCGGCTGCGACCAACCTCCTGCCGACATCAGCCGAGGTTGCGGCAAATGCATCGCGCTGACTCCTTTTTCCTGGCACGCGCGAGCGATCTTGCGCCCATCTGCGCTTGAGCGGGCCGCTCACTACCCCCGCCCCGCCCTCTGCAAATGCTTGAAGTGCTCAAACAACCAGGAGCGCATGCCCATCACCAGGGTGTACTGGCGTTTCTCGGCCTCGGGCAGTTTCTGGTCCAGCAGGTGCTGCCGAGCAAAATCGTGGGCCAGGCGTTGCAGGCGCTCGACCAGCTCGCGGGCCTTGGCCTGGCTGAGGCGGCCGTGCACCAGGCTGAGCAGCTCAGCCTCGCCGTCGAAGCCGCCTGAGAAGAAATCGCCGGCCACTTCTTCGCGGAAGAAGTTCATCACCGGCCCATGCGGGCGCCAGCGGAAGGTCTTGGCCACGCGCAGCTTGTAGCGGTTCAGGGGCTTGAGCTCGATGATGTCCAGGCGGTCCAGCTCGGCCAGGTGCAGGGTGACCTCGGCCTCGCTGAGGCGGTAATGCTGGTGCATCTGCTCGGCCGTCCACTGGCTGAGGCAGCAGATGGCCACCAGCAGCAGCTTGGGGTCGGCCACCACGGCTTTTTCCTGCGCCAGGCTCAGCTCCATGCGCAGGGGCTGGCGTTCGCTGAGTGAGCGGCTCAGTTCGCCGAAATCGGTGTTCAGCACCCGGCAGATCTCATCAACCCGCGACAGCGGCATCTCGCCGCCGGGCGCAAACATGCGCTTGACGCTGGATTCCGACAGCTCCAGCTCGCGGGCCACATCGGCATAGCTCAGGCCCTGGCTCTTCAGCTCGGCCTT
>JAIXSD010000214.1 GCA_027484885.1 Rubrivivax sp. | reverse complement strand
CGCCCGAGTTCTACAAGCTGGACTTGCAGGTCTGCGGTCTGCGCGACCAGGGCCAGGCTGTGGGCCCGCTGCACAGCCTGATCCAGGCCTGGCCGTCCGCGCAGTGGTGGGTGGAAATCAGCCGCCCAAGGCTGGCCATGGATCAGCGACAGCCCGTGCGCCACGACGTGGGCCAGGTCACCACGGCGATCAGCCGCTGCCGGGTGGAGCGGGATGGCGAAACTCAGGATGCCCTGGCCTTGCAAACGCAGCTGGATCAAGGCCTGGATGCCGCCTGCAGCGAGGCCCTGCGTCGCCTGGCCGAGGCCTGGGCGAAAGCGCCGCTGCTGCAGCAGGCCAAGCTGGAGGCCAGCCTGGGCCTGCTGCGCGGGGTGGCCGCCTTCAGCTGGGGCTGGCAGCTGGGTGCTGCGGGCCTGGCGGCGCCGGCCTGGATGGGGCTGCAAGCCCAGCTGCAGCTGGATGCATGCCTGGCCGACCTGGAATTCAGCGCCGAGCTGCAACTGGGTGAGGCACGCAGCCGCTTGAACCTGCGCTGCGCCGACCGCGCCCCACTGCAGCTTCAGCTCAAACGCGCCAACGCGGACGACGCCATGCCGGCGCTGATGGCTCAAACCATCAGCCGCTGGCGCTTTCCGCTCAGCGCGAGCCTGGACCCCCTGGCCTCAGAAACCGGCGCACTCTTGCAGCTGGCGGCGCCGCTGCAAGCGGCCTTGGTCGGCGAGCTGGGTCTGCGGCCGAACAGCAAGGTGGGCAGCGGCTGGGAGTGGTATGCCAAGCTGCAGCTGGAGGCAGTGGCACTAGAGCTTTGGTGCCAGGAGCCGCTGCTGGGCCCCAGCCAGCAGTCGCTGGCCCTCTTGCCCGCCCAGGTCTTGCTGGACTGGAGCATGGCCTGATGGAACGTCTGCTCGTCCTTCGATTGGAAGCGCTGGGCTGCAGCGCCGAAGCGTGGTTCAACGGCGTGCCGCTGGGCCGGGTTGATGGCCAGCGCAGCACCGTGCTGAACCTGCCGGTGCACGAATACGCCCTGGCGGGCAGCAATACGCTGGAGCTCATCATCAACCCGGGGCCTGTGATCGCACCGGACGGTGGCGCCGAGGCTGAGCCCGCCTTGTCTGACGGTCAGCTGGGCGCGCGCCTGTGTCTGCTGCTGCCGCGCATGGGCGCGCTCGCACACCCCAGCCATGCGCGCACCCTGGCCGCGTTGGACTGGGCCCCGGCCGAGGCTGAGGTCTACCGCTCGCCCACAAGGCTGCAGCAGAGCTTCGAGCTGCCGATCAGCTTCCCGCGCTGGCGATGGCTGGATGCCCCTGTGCAAGCGCTCAGCGCAAGCTTGAAATCCGGCCTGGTCGACCATGTCATGGGCCTGGCCTTGGGACTGGCCAAGGGGGATGCCGAGCCGCTGATTCGAGCCTCGCGCCTGCGCCTCGAGGAGCTGGCTCAGGCCTACCAGCGCGAGCTGGGCGCCGAGGTGGCACGGCTGCGCAGCCATGTGCAAAGCCACCATGCGGCACAGCCGCTCAAGCCCATCCTGCCCAGCCTGGGCAGCCTGCAGCTCCGGCCGGTGGCCGGTGGGCGGCTGCTGGAATGCCTGGCGGCGGATGGCCTGCCTTTTCTTCGCAGCCCTGGCCGCTCGGCCACGGGTGCTGCATGCATGCTGCATTGGCCGCTTCGCATCGCGGCCATTGAGGGAGAGTTTTATGTTTTGCGTTGATGCGTACACACAGACGCTTCGGGCCGCGGGGCAGGGCGCCTGGCCCGAACGGGGAGCCCAGGCATGATCCGCTTGACCGTGATCAGCTTCAATGGCGAGCCCGTGCAGGGCTTGAGCGCCAGCTTTGATGAGCTGGGCGGCAGCATCGGCCGGGCCGAGGGCAACCAGCTGGTGCTGCCCGATCCCGAGCGCAGCATCTCGCGCCAGCATGCCCGCATCAGCTTCCGCGCCGGCCGCTATGTGGTGGCCGACAACGGCAGCAACCCGGTCTTGTTCAATGGCCAGGCCTTGGCGCCGCAGGCCGAGCAGCTCATCCAGGCCGGCGATCAGCTGCAGATTGGCGGCTATCTGCTCAGCGTCAGCGTGGACAGCCCGCGGGGCGAGAGTGCCGACCCTTTCGCCGACCTGTTTGGTGACATCAGCGGCGGATTGGCGGCGCCAGCGGCGTCAAGCTCACCGCTCGCTGGTGCAGCGCCATCACCACTGGCGCCCTTGTCAGCCTCGCGCCCGCCCGCACCGAGCCCCATGTCGGGCGCCAGCCCGGCCGCCGGTGCCGCCTTGATCCCAGAAGACTGGGACCCGTTTGCCGATGTGAGCGCCGCCGCAAGCCCAAGCTCGGCCGCACCGCAGTTCTCAAGCGGGCAGGGCAACGCGCCGCTGAGCGGCCTGATCGGTGGCGGCACTGACAGCTCGATCGATGCCCTGTTCGGCCTCGGCGCGGGCGCTGCCCCCGGGACCGGCGCCGACCCCTTTGCCGATTTGCTTTCGCCCGCAAGGCCAGGCCTGGACCCGCTGCTGAATCCGGGCGCATCCGCCGCGGCGCCGGCCGGGCCCAGCCTGGCCAACCACGGCTCGGAATTGAATGCGGCCATGCCGCGCGTGCGTGCCGAATCACCCAAAGCCGGCCCTTCCGCCCCCGCCGCGCCCGCCGGCCCCCAGACGCCCGCCCTGCCACCCGGCGCGGTGTTTTCCTGGGATGAGGTCAAGGACCCCATGCCCACCACCGTGCCCGGCTTCCTGGCGCGCGGGCAGGGTGATCGCCCGGAGCGGGTGCAGCTGGCGCCAGCCGCTGACCCCTTGGCCACGCCCTGGCCGTCTACCCTGGACCGGCCCGCGGCGGCTGCGCCTGCTGCCACGCCGGCGGCGCCAGCACCAGTCGCCAGCCCCTCAGTCTCGGCCGGTGAGGGCGCTTTGTTGGCCGCCTTGCTGGAAGGCCTGGCCACGCCGGGCCTGCGCATCGAGGCCTTGACGCCAGACCTGATGCGTTTGATCGGCAGTCTCTTGCGTGAATCGACCCGCGGTGCCGTGGAGCTGCTGGTCGCGCGCGCCGCGCTCAAGCGCGAGATGCGGGCCGAGATGACCATGATCGTGGCCAAGGAGAACAACCCGCTCAAGTTCTCGCCCTCGGCCGAGGTGGCCATGCAGTACCTGCTCTCGCCCGCCTTGCCTGGCTTCATGCCGGCCCAGCCGGCCATGCGCGACGCTTTCAACGATTTGCGCGCCCACCAGCTGGCAGTGATGGCCGGCATGCGCTCGGCCCTGGACAGCGTGCTGCTGCGCTTTGACCCGGTGCGGCTGGAGGCCGACCTGACCCAGCGCTCGGCCCTGAGCGCGCTGCTGCCCTCGCTGCGCAAGGCGCGGCTCTGGGACACCTTCGAGGACCTGTTCGGCCAGCTGTCCAGCGAAGCGCACGACGACTTTGAGGAGCTGTTCGGCCAGGCTTTTTTGGACGCCTACGAAGAACAGCTGGACCGCCTCGCCGCGGAGCGTGAACGCCCATGACGCCGTTGCATGTCGACATCGCCCTGCTGACCGACCGCGGCGGGCGCAGCTACAACGAAGATGCCTGCGGACACTGGCAATCGGAGCGGCAGCTCTGCTGCGTGCTGGCCGATGGCGCCGGCGGGCATGGCGGGGGCGATGTGGCCTCCAAACTGGTGGTGCAAGGGGTGGTCAGCCATTTCGCGCGCCAGCCGTCGCAGAGCGGCGCGGCCCTGGGTGAGCTGCTGCGCTCGACCAACCAGCAGCTGCGCGCCGAGCGCGAGCCCGGCACCGAGCGCGAGGACATGCACAGCACGGCGGTCAGCCTGGTGCTCGATCTGTTCAGCGGCCAGGTGCACTGGGCCCATGTGGGTGATTCACGCATGTACTGGTTCCACGGCGGGCGACTGCTGCAGCGCACCCAGGACCACAGCCTGGTGCAAACCCTGGTGGATGCGGGCCTGCTCGACGAGGCGCAGATGAACAGCCACCCCAAGCGCAGTGAGCTGCGCTCGGCCATGGGCCTGCCCGACGACGATCTGGAGGTCAGCTGCGGCGATGGCATGCAGCCCGCTCAGATCGGCGATGTGTTCTTGCTGTGTACCGATGGGCTGTGGGAGTATCTGGACGCGGAGCTGCTGGAACGCAGCCTGGCCGCGGCGCCCTCACAGCAGGCCTGGCTGGACAGCCTGGCCGTGGAGGTGCGCCGCCGCACCGCGCACAAGAACAGCCATGACAACTTCACCGCACTGACCGTTTGGGTCGGCGCGGCCTGAACCTTGCACGAGGAGCAGCCACCATGCCCATGCACGTATGTACCAGCGCCCAAATGATGTGCACCATGGGCATGGCGCCCTCGGTCTTCAATGCCACCCCGCGCATGGTCCTGACCAACAACCTGATCGCCGGCAACATCATGGACAACAAGCCCATGGTCAACATCCCGCCCTTTGGCATGTGCATGAGCCCGGCCAACCCTTCGGTGGCTTCGGCCACCGCGGCGGCGCTGGGGGTGTTGACCCCCATGCCTTGCACCCCCAATACCGCCGCGCCTTGGGCACCGGGCGCGCCCACGGTCTTGGTGGACCAGCAGCCTGCGCTCGACAACGTCAGCCAGCTGGTCTGCAATTTCGGCGGCGTCATCACCTTTGTCAGCCCGGGCCAGATGAACGAGCTGATCCCCTAAAAGCCGCTCAACTCCAGGCCCTGGCCCGACCGCCCCAATTTTCAAGAACGAGAGATTTATGACTTGGCATAACAAGGTGATGTGGACGGAAGGCATGTTCCTTCAGCCGCAGCATTTCCAGCAACAGGACCGCTATGTGGCGCGCCAGATCGATGGCCGCATCCAGGCGGCCTTGCCCTGGGCCTGGGGCTTCAGCAGCCTGCAGGTCGATGACGCCGCCCTGCTGCAGGGGCGGGTGGCTGTGCTCAGCGCCCGCGGCATCCTGCCGGATGGGCTGGTGTTTGCCATTCCCGGCGATGACCCGGCGCCTTTGGCCTTTGAGGTGCCGGCCGATGTGCGCGACCAGGTGCTGGTGCTGGCCCTGCCGCTGTCGCGCCCCGGCGTGGCCGAGAGCGATGTGGAGGCGGCCGACGGCGCCATGCCTCCGCGTTTTCGTGCCCTGGATCTGGACGCGGCCGACATCCACGCGGCCAGCCTGCGCGAAGCGCCGCTGCAGATCGGCCGCCTCAATCTGCGCCTGATGCTGGAGCGCGATGCGGCAGAGGGTTATGCGGTGCTGGGTCTGGTGCGCATCATCGAGCGCCGCGCCGATGGCCGCGTGGTGCTGGACACCCAGTACGTGGCGCCGATGTTGCATGCACCGGCCCATGCGGTGCTGGACAGCCATCTGCGCGAAGTGCAGGGCATGCTGCACCAGCGCGGCGAGGCGTTGGCGGCCCGCCTGGCCCAGCCGGGCCGGGCCGGCGTCGGCGAGATCGCAGACTTCTTGCTCCTGCAGACCGTCAACCGCCAGCAAACCGTCTTCACCCATTTGCAGCGCCTGCCGGTGCTGCATCCCGAGCGCCTCTATGCCCAATGCCTGGAGCTGGCGGGGGATCTCTCGACCTTTCGCGAGCAACGCCGGCCTCTCGCCTATCCCGAGTACCGGCATGAGGACCTGGCCGGCTGTTTCCGTGCGGTGATGACAGACCTGCGCCAGTCTCTGTCCATGGTGCTGGAGCAGACCGCCATCCCGATCGAGCTGCAAGACCGCAAGTTCGGCATCCGTGTGGCCCTGATCCCCGATCTGGAGCTGCAGCGCACGGCCAGCTTTGTGCTGGCCGTCAATGCGCAGATGCCGGGCGAGGCCTTGCGCTCGCGCTTCCCGGCTCAGATCAAGATCGGCCCGGCCGAGCGCATCCGTGACCTTGTCAATCTGCAGCTGCCCGGCGTGATGCTGCGGCCCATGCCGGTGGCGCCGCGCCAGATCCCCTACAACGCGGGCTACACCTATTTCGAGCTGGAAACCCGGGGCAACGAGCTCTGGAAGCAACTCGAGAGTTCGGGCGGCCTGGCCATGCACATTGCCGGCGACTTCCCGGGGCTGAGCCTGGAGTTCTGGGCCATCCGGAGTTGAGGACCCGTCATGAGCGAAAACGAGAACGACCCTTTTGCCGCGTTCGAGTCTGAGCGCACCATCATCAAGCCCAGTGCCGGGCGCGCCCGTGCCGGAGCCTCTGCCACGCCGGCGGGCGCGGATCGCGCCGCTGAGGCGGGCAGTTCGCCCACCCAGGCGGCCGCTGCCCGCGCAGACGGGCCGGCTTCCGCGCCGCTGCCCGAGCTGGGCGCCCATGCCAGCTTGAATCCGCTGGTTCATGCCGCCTCGCCCCTGCTGTCGGCCGCGCCGCGCTTGCGCGCCATGCCCCGCCATCCCAACCCGCAGGCGTTGCGGGCCAGTCTGGTGGAGGCGATTCGCCAGTTCGAGCTTAGTGCCCAGCAACAGCAGCTGCCCAATGAGCAGCTGGTGGCTGGGCGTTATGTGCTGTGCACGCTGCTGGACGAATCCGCGTCGAGCACCCCCTGGGGCAGCGCCGGCGCCTGGGCCTCGCAAAGCCTGCTGGTGCAGTTCCACAATGAGAGCTGGGGCGGTGAGAAGGTGTTCCAGCTGCTGGCGCGCTTGATGGAGAGCCCGGCCCAGCACCGCAACTTGCTCGAATTGATTTACCTGGCCTTGTCCCTGGGCTTTGAGGGCCGCTACAAGGTGCTGGACAAGGGCCGCGAGCAGCTGGATGCCATCCGCGAACGCCTGGCCCAGGTGCTGCGTCAGCTGAGCGGGCCGGTGGAGCCGACGCTGTCGCCGCACTGGCAGGGCGTGCAGCAGGCCCCGGCGCGGCTGCGTGACGGCATATCGCCCTGGCTGGTGGCAGCGCTGAGCGCCTTCGGCCTGCTGCTGATCTTGCTGCTGCTGCGCTTGACCCTGGGTGCGCAGACCGATGCCTCCTTCCTGGCGCTGCAAGCACTGCATGCCAAGGCCGAGGCGAAACCGGCGCTGGCCGCCGCGCCAGTGGCAGTGCCGCCGCGCCTGGCCCAGCTGCTGCGCAGCGATATCGAGGCCGGTGCGGTGCAGGTGCGCGACGAGCTCGACCGCTCGGTGGTGACCGTGCTCGGCGACACCATGTTCGAGCCCGGCAGCGCCGATGTGGCCGCCCGAGCCACGCCCTTGTTCGGCCGCATTGCCGCAGCCCTGCAGCAGGTGCCCGGGCGCGTGGCCGTGGTGGGCCACTCCGACAACCAGGCGATCCGCTCGCTGCGTTTCCCCTCGAACTGGCATTTGTCGCTGGCGCGGGCGCAAAGCGTGCGGCAGCTGCTGGGCCAAACGGTGGAAGGCAGCCGGCTGGCCGCCGAGGGCCGAGCCGACAGCGAACCGGTGGCTGACAACGCCACGGCCGAAGGCCGCGCGCGCAACCGCCGGGTCGACATCGTGCTGACGGTGGCGGCCCCGCTCTGAGCCCACCGGCCTGACATGACTCGCCTGCTGCGCTTTTTTCAGAATTGCATCGCCGATCTGAGCCTCTCTCGGATGCGGCAAGAAAGTTACCCATGAAGCGTTTTCTGCAATGGCTCTTGAGCCCCGCCGTGATGGGCACGCTGGCCCTCTTGCTGCTGTCGGCAGTGATCTGGTGGCTGGGCCCCTTGATCGCCATCGCCGGCGCCACGCCCCTGGGCGGCTGGCTGCCGCGTGCTGGCCTGCTGCTGCTGATCTGGCTGTGCTGGATCGGGCGCCTGCTCTGGAAGGCCCACCTGCGCCGCAAGACCAATGCCGCCTTGCTGGCCGGTCTGGGCGCCGGCCCCTCGGCCGCCGACAAGGAAGCACAGCTTCTGGCCCAGCGCTTTGCCGAGGCGGGCCAGCGCCTGAAGGCTGCGTCCAAGCGCAACTGGTGGTCGGGTGAGCAGTACCTGTACGAACTGCCCTGGTATGTGTTCGTCGGCGCACCGGGCTCGGGCAAGACCACGGCTTTGATGAATGCCGGCCTGCAGTTCCTCTTGCGCGAGGGCAAGGAGGGCCAGAGCGCTGCCGTCAAAGGCGTGGGCGGCACACGCAACTGCGAGTGGTGGTTCACCCAGGACGCCGTCTTGATCGACACCGCCGGCCGCTACGCCACGCAGGAGAGCGACCGTGAGGTGGACGCCAGCGCCTGGGACAACTTCCTCTCGCTGCTCAAGAAGACCCGTCCGCGCCAGCCCATCAACGGCGTCTTGCTGACGATCAATGTGCAAGACCTGCTGCAGCAGGGCGCGGTCGAGCGCAAGCAGCATGCCGCCCAGCTGCGCGCCCGCTTGCAAGAGCTGCACAGCAAGCTCGGCGTGCGCGCGCCGGTCTATGTGCTGGTGACCAAGGCCGACCTGATCGGTGGCTTCAACGAGAGTTTTGAAGGCCTGGGCAAGGAAGAACGCGACCAGGTCTGGGGCTTCACCTTCACGCATGAAGAGGCGCTGTCCAGCGATCCACTGGCCGATTTCGCTCGTTTTTACAGCGAGCTGCAGCAGCGCCTGGTGGCCCAGCTGCCGGGGCGGCTGGAGGCCGAGCGCGATCTGAGCCGCCGCCAGGCCATGCTGGCCTTCCCGCAGGAGTTTGCAAGTCTGCAGCCGCTGCTGGCTGAATTCCTGAACCAGGTGCTGGCCGGCGGTGGGCAGCTGGAGCAAACGCCAAGATTGCGCGGCGTCTATTTCACCAGCGGCACGCAGGAAGGCTCGCCGATCGCGCGGGTCATGGGCGCGCTGGGCCGCTCCTTTGGTTTTGACGCGCGCGCTGCCGCGCCTGCCGGCGCGCGGGGCAAAAGCTTCTTCCTGAACCGATTGCTGCGCGAGGTGGTGTTCGCTGAGCGTGGGCTGGGCGCCGTCAGTCAGGCGGCCACGGCCCGGCGGCGACTGCTGCGCGGCGTGGCGTTCGCCGCCATCGGCCTGTTCAGCGTGAGCCTGCTGCTCGGCTGGGCGATCAGCCGCTCGCGCAATCTGGACCATGCAGAACTGGTGCAGTCGCGTCTGCCGGCGCTGCAAGCGGCGGTGGATGCACTGCCGGCCGCCAACAACGCCGATGTCAGCGCCTTGCCCGAGGTGCTGGCTCAGGTGCGCGATGCCGCGCACAGCGATGCCTTCGACCTGAAAGACCCGCCACTGCTGCAAGGCCTGGGCCTGTACCAGGGCGACAAGCTCGATGCCGGCGCCCAGCAGGCTTATGGCCGCTTGCTGGAACAGCAGCTGATGCCTCGCCTGGCCCGCCGCCTGGAGGAGCGCTTGCGCACCGCCTCGCGCGACAACCTGGAGCAGGCCTACGAGGCCCTCAAGAACTACCTCATGCTCTACCAGCCCGAGCAGCTGGACACCGCCGCCCTCAAGGCCTGGATCGCTGTGGACTGGGACCAGAACTACAGCCGCATGGACCCGGCCCAGCGTCAGCTGCTCGACGCGCATCTCGATGCGGCGCTGTCGCGCGGCCCGGTGCGGCCTTCGGTGGCCATGGACGACAGCCTGGTGGCCGGCGTGCGCGAGATGCTGGCGGCCTACCCGCTGGAGTACCGCGTCTACAGCCGCATCAAGCGCCAGTACCGCGCCGGTGATGTGCCCGAGTTCACGGTGGCCGGTGCCGCCGGACCGAATGCCGCGCAGGTGTTTGTGCGCGCCAGCGGCGAGCCGCTGACCAAAGGCGTTTCAGGCCTCTACACCAAGCAGGGTTACGAGAAGCTGGTGAAGTCGCAGGTGCAGAAATCCGCCCTGCGCCTGGCGCAGGAGGAGCCCTGGGTGCTGGGCATCAAGGGCGACCCGGCGCGGCTGAAGGACCTGGCCGTGGGCTCGCAGCTCAGTGACAAGGTGCGCCGTCTTTACTTCGAGGACTACATCAAGACCTGGGATCGTTTCCTGGCCGATGTGCGCCTGGTCAAGCTGGTCGGGTTGGAGCGCAGCATCGCCGTGGCGCGCATCCTGTCGGCCGTTGATTCACCCCTGGCGGCTTATCTGCGCGGCGTCAGTGCTGAGACCCGCCTGGTGCCGCCCGCCGGTGGCGGTAATGCGCTGGACAAGCTGGCCAATCAGGCCAAGATCGATGCGGCAGCCCTGGCCGGCGCCGCACCCGCCGATGCCGCAGGCGGGGGAGGGCCGCTTGAGCGCCTGGTGGACGACCATTTCGTCGGCATCCACCGCCAGATCACCGGCCAGCCGGCGCCCATCGACGACACGCTCAAGATGTTCAACGAGCTCTACACCCAGCTCAGCGCGGTCGACGCGGCACAAAAGAGCAAGTCGCCGCCACCGCCGGGCGGCGGCGCGGAGCGCATCAAGACCATGGCTGGCCAGCAGCCCGAGCCCATCCGCTCGATGCTGGAACAGCTGGCCGACGCCGGCGCCAACCAGAGCCGCGGGGCCGAGATTCAAGGCCTGTCGGCCGAGCTCAAGCCCATCTCCGAGTTCTGTGCCCGCGCCATCAACGGCCGCTACCCCTTCGCCAGCGGTTCGCGGGCCGATGTGTTGCCGGAAGACTTCGGCCAGTTCTTCGGTGCAGCCGGCCTGATGGATGACTTCTTCCAGCGTCGCCTGGCCACCCTGGTCGATACATCAACACCCAGCTGGAGCTACAAGCCTTTGGGCGATGGCAGCAAGCCAGTGGCCGCCGCGGCCCTGGCCGAGTTCCAGCGTGCCAGCCGCATCCGCGAAGTGTTTTTCCGCAGCGGCGGCAAGCAGCCGGGCCTGAAGATCGAGCTGCGCCTGTCCGAGATCGACCCGGCCCTGAAAGAACTGGTCATCGACAACGACGGCCAGATTCACAAGCTCAGCGCTGGCGGCGCCTCCATCACCTTGAACTGGCCGAGCAGCCGGGTGGCGGCGCAGATCAAGCTGAGCAGCAGCGCCGCAGGTGCGGCCGCGCCCTTGTTGTTTGAAGGGCCCTGGGGCTTGTTCCGCCTGTTCGATCGCTTCGGCGTCGAGCCCTCGAACGTGCCGGAGCGCTTCAGCGTGCCGGTGGTGATCGATGGGCGCAAGGCCAAGCTCGATGTCATCGCCGCCAGCGTCTTCAACCCCTTCCAGCTGCGCGAAATCAAGCAGTTCCGCTGCCCGGCCGCGCTGTGATTGAGGCCTCGACCCTGCCGGCATGGTTTGGCAAATTGCCCGCCCTGGGCGACTTTGCCTCTCGCCGCATGGACCCGGCCCAGCTGGCCTGGTGGGACGCCTGGCTGGCCCAGGGCTTGATCGATCTGCAGGAGCAGCACCGCCTGCGCGGCAGCGCCTGGCTGGACGCCTACCTGGTCAGCCCCAGCTGGCAGTTTCTCTTGAGCCCCGGCTGCCTGCCGGGCGCACT
>JAIXSD010000564.1 GCA_027484885.1 Rubrivivax sp. | reverse complement strand
GTCACGCTCATTTCGCGGGCATTGCGCAGGTCCATCAACAAGCTGTTGGCCGCGTCGCGCAGTTGCTGGCGCTGGATGAAACTGCGGTAGCTGGGCACGGCCACGGTCATCACCACGGCCAGCACGGCCATCACCACGGCCACCTCGAGCAAGGTGAAGCCTCGGGGCGCGAGAGGGCGGAGGCGCTTCATGCGCTGGCCTTGGGCTGGCGCAGCAGGCGGGCCATTTTCTGGGCCTGCTCTACATAGTGCTGCAGGTCGCGCTCAGCCAAGGGGTCGAGGTTCTCGAAGGTCAAGCCCAGCTGTCGGCTGCCGTCGGCTTGGGCTCGCACATGCTGCAGGCGCAGGTCGACCATCAGCCGGGTGTGGCGGTCCAGCTCCACCCGCACACCGGGCAGCAGCTGGCCGGCGGCTGGCACGGCGTGCTCGGGCGGCAGCAGCAGGGCCAGGCCGCCCAGGCTCAGGTCCAGCACGCGCAGGCTGAGCGTGATGGGCGCGGCCTCGTCGGTGCCGGGCACGCAGACATGGGCTTGCGGCGTGCGGCTGGTCGGGCGCACGCGAAAGGCCTGGCGGCGCTGGAAGCGGTAGAGCTGCTGGGGCAGGTCGGCGCGCAGCAGATCGTCGGGGCCGGCGCTCGGATTGGCTTGCAGCAGCATCAGCCCGTCCAGGTCAAACTGCAGACGGATCTGGTCGAGATAGGCCACGGCCGTCAGCTCCTGTGCGCCCAGCAGGGCCGGCAGCGGGCTGCCGGGTGCGGGGCGGTCCAGCAGCATGCGGCCAGCGTCGGCATCCAGCTCACAGATGCGGGTGCTGAGGCTGAGGCCGTCCGGGCTGCTGAGGATCAGCGGCGTGTGTTCCTGCTGCAAGCGCTGCAGCAGGCCAAGGATTTCGATCGGGGCCTGGATACGAAAATCGCCCGAGTCGGCGGAGGCAGCCGAGTCGGGCGAGGGCGTGGAGGTCGAAGTTGAGCTCATGCGGGAGGGGCTGTTTCGCCCGGGGCAGCGTGTGGGGCGCCCGGGCGACGCGTTGAAAACCGGCGGGGCGGTGCTCAGTGCAAGGTCTTGCTCTTGCCGGACAGCACCTGATCCAGGTCATCGAGCCAGGGCTCGGCCAGGTGGCGGATCTCGGCGTCGTTGAGCAGGATGCGCTGCATGATGCGCGTCTTCAGCTTGTTCTCTTCGGGCGCCAGTTTCTCGCCGGCGGCTGCATGCTTGAGCTGGGAGATCAGCAGCACACAGGCGCCTTCGAGCTTGACGACCTCGTCCCAGTTGCCGGTGCGCGCGGCGGACAGCATGTCGGCGCTGGCTTGCTCAATGGCTTCGTAGTAGCTCAGAAGTTGGGTGTTCATCACAATTTCCGCAAGAAACAAGTGTTAGGTGGATCAGGCCGCGCGCTGCACTTCCGGCGACTGGCCGATGGCGGTCCAGGCGTCTCGCACCGGGGTGAGCAGGCGTTGGCACTCTTCGATCAGGGAAGGGTCGCTGCGCAGATTGGCCTGGGTCAGGCGCATGCACAGATAGGCATAGAGGTCTCCCAGATCCTGCGCCAGAGGGCCGGCTTCCAGGTTCAGTGTGGCCTTCAGGCCCTCGTCGAGAATCCGCACGGCGCGGCACAGCGAGTTGTTCTTCAGCTCGGTGTTGTTGGCCTCGATGGCCACCAGTGCCTGGTTCATGGCGGCAAAGATGCCGTCGAACAGCATGGCGACCAGGCGATGCGGGCTGGCGCTTTGAACATCGGTCTCCAGTCCGACCTTGCGGTACATCGAGGCGCGCTGGGTCCTGGATGCGAACGGAGAGGCTGTGTTGCCGTACATGGTGGGATTCTTTCCGGGGAAGCTCGTGTTGAATTGTTTTCGACCCCGAGGCGCTGAACTTGAGTGCTGGAAGGCGCGGTCTTCGCCTGCAGATGCGGGCTTGAGAAAAGTGCGAATTTGTGCCGCTGGCTCGCGCTGCAGGCTGAAGAGCGGGTGTGGGTATCACTGGCGCCCAAAGCAATCAAGCGGTGGCCTCTTGCGAAGCCACCGCTTGATCGGTGGGGCCTGGACTGGCAGGCGTTGGGGCAGCGGGCTGCGACGCTGCCGGCCTTACTTGTTCAGCAAGGCCATTTGCTGGCTCACATAGCTGGACAGGTTGTTGAGCTTGCCCATCTGCACATCGAGCGCGGTGTAGCGCGCGCGCAGCCGGGTTTCGGTTAGCGAAGCCTTTTCTTCGAGCTTGGTGCTTTGCAGATTGTTGCCATTGATGCGGTCTTGCAGGCCCTTCTGCCGCGTGCTCAGGCTGCCGTCGATGCCCAGGGCCTGGTCGGCAAACTTGCGCATGCGCTGGGCGATGCCGCTGTTGTCGGGATTGGCGCTGTCTACCGACATGAAGAGCTGCTTGAGGCTGTCCAGGTCGGCCATGGATTTGTCCAGCTTGGTTGCGGTGACCTTGAGGCTGCCATCGGCGACCGGGTCCAGGCCGATGTCGGCCAGGCGGCTGAATTTGCCGCCCAGGGTGGTGGTGCCTCCGCTGACCCCGCGCATGGCGGACTGGATGCTCAAGACCGAGCCTTCGCCTTGCAAGGTGCCGGCGGTCTTGTTGGCCTGGTCGTACTTGGTCTGATCTTTCACCAGGGCCGACAAGCTGCTGTAGGCGCTGGCGAAATCGTTGATGGCCTTCTTGATCGCCTCCTTGTCCGCCGAGATGGTCAGGTTGACATCGGCGGTGGTGGGCTTGAGCAGGTTGATGGTCAGGCCGTCGATCGATTCCTTGAGCGTGTTGGTCTCCGACTCGATGTCCAGGCCGTTCAGCTTGGCCAGGGCATTGCCGGCAGCTTGGTTCTGGACCGCCTTGGAGGAGTCTGGCGTGCGCGGATCGAAGGACAGGGCATCCAGGCCCTGGCCGTCGAGGAGGCCATCGCCGTCGACCACGCCGATGCGGAAGCCGTTGCTGGCCCCGGTTTCGGTGGAGCGCATGACCAGGCGGGCGCCGCCCTGGTCGGTGACGATGGAGGCCGTCACGCCGGCCTTGGCGGCATTGATCTTGTCGCGAATCTGCGCGAGGGTGTTGCTGCCATCGCTGATGTCGATGGTCACCGCCGTGCTGCCGGCCTTGGGGTCAAAACTGCTTTGGTCGGCATTCCATTTGCCCAGCTCGATGGTGATGCTGCCCTGGCCGATCGGACCGGTGGCGGGCTGATAGCTGGTGGACACCGACTGCGCCGTGGCCAGGCGGCTGACCGAGACCGCCACATTGCCCGCGGCCGCACCGGGGCCCGGCGTGACACTGACGCTGGTGGCATCGCTGGAGGTGCCGAGGCCCGCGCCCCAGGTGTCAGGGTTGGTCAGCTTGGATGCTGCATCGCGCAGGGCCGACAGGCTGCTTTGCACCTTGCCGTAGGCGGAGAGCTGGGTTTTCAGTCCATCGGTGGCGGTCTTCAAGGTGGTGATCGGTTGGCGTTCAACCGAAACCAGCTTGGTGATCAGGGACTCGATGTCGAGGCCGCTGCCAATACCTGCGGAGGTGATGCTTGCCATGATGGGACTCCCTGTGGCGTGCGATAGAACTGCGTCCGAGTCTTGTGGCCCAAACGGCGACGGATCGCGGGGTCGAGACAAAAAAGGCCGATACGCAAAGGCGGTATCGGCCGAAGGTGCTCAAAACTTGAGAGGAACCGTGCGCGCGCCCGCCGGCGCCAGGCCGGCAGGGGCGGGCGCGATCAGCCCTTCAGCAGACTCAGCACCTGCTGCGGCAGCTGGTTGGCCTGGGCCACCATGGCATTGCCGGCTTGTTGCAGGATCTGGGTGCGGCTGAGGTTGGAGGTTTCCGCCGCGTAGTCGGCATCCATGATGCGGCTGCGTGCGGCGCTTTGGTTTTCCACCGACACCTGCAGGTTCGAGATCACCGCTTCGAAGCGGTTTTGCGAGGCACCCAGCGTGGCGCGCTGGCTGCTGACCGTGTTCAGGGCGATATCGATGTTGTCGATGATGACCTTGATATCGGCCGTGGTCGAGGCATTGCCGATGGTGGCGCCGGTGACCGCGGTGATGGTGGGGTCCACCGTCATGTCCGAGGTGGTCACCGTGATGGTGTCTTCCGCGCCGGTGTTGGGGCCGACCTGGAACTCTTGCGGCACCACGGCGTCGGCGCCGAGGATCTTCTTGCCGTTGAAGGTGGTGCCCGCCAGCACGCGGCCGATTTCCAGGGCCAGCTCGCCGAATTCCTTGCCGATGGAATCCAGGTCGGTGGTGGTGTTGGTGGCGTTGCGGGACTGCACCGACAGCTCACGCATGCGTTGCAGCGTGTCGCCCACTTTGGACAGGGCGCCTTCAGCCGTCTGCGCCAGCGAGATGCCGTCGTTGGCGTTGCGGATGGCGACGTTCATGCCTCGGACCTGCGCATGCATGCGCTCGGCGATGGCCAGACCCGCCGCATCGTCCTTGGCGGAATTGACTCGCATACCCGAGGACAGACGCTGCATGGACACCCCGAGGGAGCCCTGCGACATGTTCAGATTGCGCTGCGCGTTCAGCGAGGCAATGTTGGTATTGATGGTTTGCGGCATTTGAGCACTCCTACAGAATCCGGTAACTCCCGGCCAGGCCGGCGCGTCAATCCAAGTGTGGGGAACCGGCCGGGCCGGCGCCTTCGCTTGTCAACTCGCCCGGTCTGTTCAAGCTTGGGCCTGGAGGGGCCGGGGGCTTGGGTCCGGACGTCGGGTGATGCTTTCCATGTTTCAACCCGATGGCCAAATTCTTGAGCAGTCTGTCGTGCCTCGAAAGCAGGAAAAGGCCGTGAAACCACGGCCATAAAAAAGCTCCGCGCCCTGGAGCAAGCCAGGGTGGCGGAGCGAGCGGAGACTGATTTTGGGTGCCGGTGGCGCGGCTTTCGGCGGCGTTTCAGCCGCGCGCTAACTCAGCCGCCACGCAGCAGCGACAGCACTTGCTGCGGCATCTGGTTGGCCTGCGAGACCATCGCCGTGCCGGCCTGTTGCAGGATCTGTGCGCGGCTGAGGTTGGCGGTTTCCGAGGCGTAGTCGGCATCCATGATGCGGCTGCGCGAGGCGCTCTGGTTTTCCACCGACACCATCAGGTTGGAGATCACCGCTTCGAATCGGTTCTGCGCCGCACCCAGGGTGGCGCGCGTCGAGCTGACCGTGTTGATGGCGGTGTCGATCTGATCGATGGTGGTCTTCAGATCGGCCACGGTCTTGGTGTTGTCGATGGTGTCGCTGGTGACGGCCGTGATGTCGGCGTCGGCCGTCAGGTTGGTGGTGGTCACCGTGACGATGTCGTTCACCGTGGTGTTGGCGCCGATCTGGAAGTCATTGGCCTTGGCGCCAGCGCCCAGGATGGCCGTGCCGTTGAAGGTGGTGCCGGCCAGCACGCGCTGGATTTCGGCGCCGAGTTCAGCGAACTCCTTGCCGATGGAATCCAGGTCGGTGGTGGTGTTGGTGGCATTGCGGGCCTGCACACCCAGCTCACGCATGCGCTGCAGCGAGTCGCCCACTTTGGACAGCGCGCCTTCAGCGGTTTGCGCCAGCGAAATGCCGTCGTTGGCATTGCGCACGGCAACGTTCATGCCGCGCACCTGGGCTTGCATGCGTTCGGCGATGGCCAGGCCGGCGGCGTCATCCTTGGAGGAATTGACGCGCATGCCCGAGGACAGGCGCTGCATGGACGTGGCGAGCGAGAGCTGTGTGTTTGAGGCGTTACGTTGTGCGTTCAGCGAGGCAACGTTGGTGTTGATGATGGAGGGCATTTTCAATCCTTTCGGTGATCAAGACATTCCGGAAACCCGGTCTATGCGGTCGATAACTTGGCCGCTGCAAGAGCGGCTTTGCCAGCAGCCAGGCGGCTGAGGCCACCTGATCTGCACCGTCCGCGTCCTGCCTCGCGCACCACCTCGCATGAGGGTATGGCGCAGGGCCGGCTGACCGGACCACGGTGTCCCTTGTTTCCTCGGGCCCGTTGGGTTTGTTATCGAGCGATGCCTTGAATCACTTGAAGAATTTTTCTTGCCTTCTTTTGAAAAACAGCCCTTAAAAAAGACGCTGCCCCGCCGAGAGGGCAGCGTCAAGGGGCTTGTGCTGGAGGGGTGAGGGTCGCCGTTTCTGTGACGACGGGTGTACTCAGGGCCAGCGAGGCTGGCCCGGGGTCATCGAAGAAGCGACAGGACTTGCTGCGGCATCTGATTGGCTTGCGCAATCATGGCCGTGCCCGCCTGCTGCAGGATCTGCGAACGGCTCAGGTTGGCGGTTTCCGTTGCGTAGTCGGCATCCAAGATGCGGCTTCGCGAGGCGCTCTGGTTTTCCACCGAGACCATCAGGTTGGAGATCACGGCTTCAAAGCGGTTTTGTGCCGCACCCAGCGTGGCGCGCTCGGAGCTGACCGTGTTGATGGCCGTGTCGATCTGGTCGATCGTGGTCTTCAGGTCACCGGCCGTCTTGGTGTTGTCGATCACATCGCTGGTGACGGCGGTGATGTCGGCATTGGCGGTCATATTGGTGGTGGTCACCGTGACCACGTCATTGGTCGTGGTGTTGGCGCCAATCTGGAAGTCCTTGCCGCCCGCGCCGCCGCCCAAGATGGCGGTGCCGTTGAAGGTGGTGCCGCCCAGCACGCGCTGGATTTCCTTGCCCAGTTCGGCGAATTCCTTGCCGATCGAGTCCAAGTCGGTGGTGGTGTTGGTGGCATTACGGGCCTGGACGCCCAGCTCACGCATACGCTGCAGGGAGTCGGCCACCTTGCCCAGCGCACCTTCAGCGGTCTGCGCCAGAGAGATGCCGTCGTTGGCGTTGCGCACCGCGACGTTCATGCCGCGCACCTGGGCGCTCATGCGTTCCGCGATGGCCAGGCCGGCGGCGTCGTCCTTGGCAGAGTTGACACGCATGCCCGAAGACAAGCGCTGCATGGAGATGGAGAGAGAAGACTGTGACGTGGCAACGTTGCGTTGCGCGTTCAGAGAAGCAATATTGCTATTGATGATTGCGGGCATGATGCGCTCCTGTTTCAGCTACGAAGATTCCCGGCTCAGCGCCGACGTGTTGGCAAATGCCTTGCGGCATTTGTGACGTGGACGAAAGCCTTGTGACTCTTCCATCCACCCCGCCCGGCGCCAGTCAGCCTGTGAAGCCCTGCAATCCCTTGCGGGAGTGCTCAACCAGCGGCCTTGTTACCGGACCACGCGCCTGTTTCCAGACCCGTTGGAAGTGGTATCGGACAGCACCCGTCGGAACTTGAGTGCTGTTTGTCAAGAGGCTGGATCGCTGGAAAAGCGGCTGGGTCTTGGGCTTGTTCTTTGGATCACCTGGGGCGCCTTGCCTGCGGGCCATGACGGCCGGAGGCAGGGAAGGGCAGAAAAAGAGCGACAGGTGCAAACAACAAGGAATGAGGGCCAGCGGCTCGCGAGGGATTCGTGCAGCGGATTGGCGGTTCGGGTGCGCGGTGGGGTGGAGAGTCCTTTTCTTCGTGGTGGTGCTGAACAGGGGCCGTCAGGCCCTGGGCCGGGTCGGCGAAGCTTTGACAACGGTGCATCAAACCGTCGTGAGCCAGAGCCTGCTTCTGGAACCCGGTCTACTTCATCGTCATGCCATCACTTCACAAGGTGAGCTGAAACAGGGGAGAGCGGGATGGCAACACGGCCGGTCGAGAGGAGCAATCTCGAATTCGGCCTCGCTCTGACTTGTTTTCGGCGGCTGCAGCGTTCCACAGGCTTGGAGTAAGGGCGGCAAGCCCGTGCTTTTCTGGCGAATCACGCACGCACGGCGACCTAAAGTCCGCTCCATTGCGGTCGAAATGCGCGCCCCGCGCGTGCGCTTCCAAAGCCAGTACCAGCTGAAGGCCGCAGCACGCACAGCCCGACTTGCCTCCGTGTTAGGTGGCCCGGGTCGGGTGGCTGGTCCGTGGTTTTTTGGATCGATCGAGAACGATGGTGCGCTGGACTCAGGCGCTGGCTG
>JAIXSD010000605.1 GCA_027484885.1 Rubrivivax sp. | reverse complement strand
TCGGCCCTGGACCCCGCCCTGCGCGGCCGCCTGCGCGAGGAGCTGGCTGCCCTGCTGCAGCGCCTGCAGATCCCCATGCTGATGATCACGCACGACCCCGAGGACCTGGCCTTTTTCGGCGGCCTGGCCCTGCAGCTGCGCGCCGGCCGCCTGGTGGGCGGCGAGGCCGAGATCGACAGCGAGTTCGAACAAGGGCTGGCCGCGTGAACCTCTTCGTCTCGCTCAAATACCTGGTCGCGCTCGACGACCACAAACATTTCGGCCGTGCCGCGCTGGCCTGCCATGTCACCCAACCGGCGCTGTCCAACGCCTTGCGGGCGCTGGAGGAAAGCTATGGCACGGCCATCGTCAAGCGCGGCCGCAGCTTCGCCGGCTTCACCGAAGAGGGCGAGCGCGTGCTGGCCAGCGCGCGCCGCATGCTGCACGAGCAAGAGCTGCTGCAGCAGGAGCTGGACAGCCGCAGCGGCTCGCCCTGCGGCCACCTGCTGATTGGCTCCGTGCCCACGGCCATGCCCATCGCGGCCCGCTTTGTGGCGCGGCTGCAGGCTCTGCATCCGGGCATACGCCCGACGCTGCGCTCGATGAGCTCGGTCGAGCTGGAGGCCGGCCTGGAAAACCTCGCCCTGGACCTGGCCCTGGGCTACACCGAGCGCATGGAACAAAGCCGCGCCCAGCTGCGCGTGCTGCCCCAGTACACCGAGCACTACTTTCTGCTGCAGCAAGCCCCCGCAGAGCAAGTGGGCGGCCTGCAGATCGGCACGGAGATGCGCTGGCAGGACGCGGCCGCGCTACCGCTGTGCCTGCTCAGCGCCGAGATGCACAACCGCCGCATCGTCGACCGCGCTTTCGCCGAAGCCGGCGCAGCGAGCGTGCAAGCCGCCATCGAATCCAACTCCACCGGCGCCCTGGTCGCCTGCGTGGTGGCCGGCCAGGTCAGCAGCGTGCTGCCCGGCGCCCTGCTTGGCGAAATCCAGGCCTACGGCCCATCCACCTGCGGCCTGCAAGCCAGGCCCCTGGTGGCGCCCCAGGTGGCCGTGCCCATTGCCCTGATGCTGCACCAAGGCAGCCGCCCCTCACGCACCCTGGAAGCGGCACTGGCACTGGCGGAAGACCCGGCCTGGTTGGCGGAGGCGGCGCAGCACAGTGGCTTGTTGCAGGGGGCGGAACGCTGAGCGGCGGCCTCGTCGGCGGCGCATCAAGCACCTCGGGCAGGTCCAGCAGAGAACACAGCGAAGCTTGTACTGCAGGGTGCACAACATCGAGAAAGTCGCGAAGGGGCAGAAAATCGGGGTTCAATGGCGCGGGCCACAGCCGGCACAATCGCACTCCAACATTGCCACCCCCATTCACCCCATGACATGAACAACTCGCCGTTGCCGCCAGTCGTCAGCAAGGAGGGGTACGGGTGCTTGTGGTTTTTTGGCTGTGGAAAAACCTCGTTAGGCGTCATGTTCCACACCGTGCCCCTACTTCCAATCTCGCTGATCCTGTGCTCGCTCGGGTTCGTGCTGGCGCTCGCTACTCTTGGAAGCCAGATGAAGTACCGTCCGACGCACGCCGAGTGGCTGAAAGCGATCGAGAAAGCCGCAGCGCCACACACACCCGCCAAAGCAAGGGCCTGCGGAACGGTCGAACTCGGGGCGAATCCGGAGAAATCGCTCAAATGCGTCACCGCCGCGATGGGTGAGGGTCACCCGTTCTGGGTTCTCTCCCAAGGGCAAGGCGAGGACTCGATCGTCTGGGCGCTCTTCATCAGCGAAGGGGCTGATCGCTACCGATCCGTCGAGTTTGACTCATACGGATGGGTAGATCGAGGAAGCCCGTCATTCACCTGGTATGCAATCTCATGCGCATCGCCGCGGATTGCCCAACCTGGCGAGCCTGCGGTTTGGTGCAATCGCCGGTGACGCTTACATCGCCCGATCAACATGGACGCCGCAGCTCAATGACCTCATCTCGTGTGCTCCTTGTCTTGCTGGCTGTCGCCGGCGGAGGCGCAGGTCTCGTGCTTGCCCAAGGTACAGGCATCACCTCCTGGCTTGACGCAAAGCTGTACTTCGCTGGAGGCGCAGTCTGTGGCTTCTTGCTTGCGGTGCTGATTGAAAAGGTACGAAAGTGATGTTGCTTCCGGCCTGGTAGTGGAACCACTCGCAACGACTGGGGTATCCAAGAGTCATCGATCCCAGGAAGGGACCGCTTCATGCCAAGATTTCGAAGTGCTCGAACGACGACTCAGGAAGACGGTAGACACCCTGGGCGTTTCAATCCCAAGCTCCAAGCCTGCAAGTATGAACACCGAACTCCACGACGTCCCGAGCCCTATCGATTTACAGAGCCCATCGGACGCTCAAGCCTGGGCCCTTCGGGATGCCGGCTACACCGAAATTCAGGAGCTTCTGCGCCAAGGCGGCATGGTGCTCCACAGCGCGTCTTGATTCGCAGCCTCGCAATCACCGATGCTTTGGCCCTCCTGACGACTTGAACCCACCATGCTGAACCCATTGATCTATCCGATGGCGACCCACGTCGCTTGGGCGGCCGGCCTCTATGCCTTGCTGACGGTCGTGCGGGCTCCGGCGATTTGGGGCTTAGGTAGACGAGCTGACGGCTCGAACCCCTGGGCGACTCTTGAGCGTCGAGTGAGCGCCAATCTGTCGAATCAGTTTGAGTGGCCACTCTTCTTCCATGTCGCTTGCATGCTGCTCATCCTGGCCGGCGCCAACGACCCCGTGCAACATTTCCTCGCCTGAACCTTTGTCGCTGGCCGCTGTGCGCACAGCTTGATTCAGATCTGCAGCACAAACGTCAGGTTGCGCGGCCTGGTGTTCATGCTCAACTTTGCCGCCGTTCTTGGCATGTGGTTCTGGCTCTTGCGGCTTGGACCCGGGCTTGGGCCTTTTGTGGCGCAGTAGGGCGGAGACCCCAGAGCCCCCAAAAAAGAGAGTTCCCCATGTTCCGCCTCTTGGGCCTCTTACGCCCCGCTCGTTTTGAAGACCCGCAGCTCGGGGCCTACCACCGGGTGGGCCGCATGTGGCTCCCATCGAGCACGTCCAGCGGGCTGAGCGTCGCTCTGGAGGGCGACACACAGCGCCCCAGCCCTGAGGCGATAGCACTCGCTCGCCAGCTGCTCGCCGAGCCGGCGCAGCGCGTACAAGCGGCCCAGGCCTTCGTCCAGGCGGATGCGCAAACGCAAGCCTTCATCGCAGGGCACGGCAATCTTGTCTGCGAGGGCTTCACGGTCTACCCGAACGGTCGCTTCGCGGTCGAGTTCTCCCTGACTGGGTGGGACGATGCCATGGTCAGCGTCCACTTCGACGGGGCCGTTCCCTGCACCATCTCGCTGGGTGACTGAGGAGAACGAAGCGGCGGCCGGCCAAACCTCCAGCGAACCAGCGCTTCAGGGGCTCGGCGCCCTGTCGTTCCCGCCACCCAGCAGCCGCGCCGAATGGCCGGCGACGGTGACATCGGCCGGAACGTCGCGGGTGACAACGCTGCCTGCGCCGATGATGGCGCCGTCGCAGATCCCGGCAGTCCTGGCACGCCTGACCTGCCCATGCGAGGGACGGCCCAGCCCGGGCTAACCCTGATTTTTCAAACTGATCGCCCCATTTCCCGAATCAATTGGACGGGCGGTGGCCGCGCGGCCAACACTCCGCCCGCACCGACGAACGATCGAGTGCACAAGCAAAAAAATACGGAGACACAACTTAT
>JAIXSD010000206.1 GCA_027484885.1 Rubrivivax sp. | reverse complement strand
AGCTCTGAGCCGCAGGCGCCCCAAAATCGGGCGCCCATGCCCTTCGTTTTTGCAGGGCTGTCAGCCAAAAGTCATGGTCTGTGAAGATCATGCCGCCGGGCCTGGAAAGGCCGGCCGGCGGGCGCTTTGACGCCTGCTGGGCATCGGTTTATCGGCCTCGGGCGATGGGCTGCGGCAGGGGTTTGGGAGGGCTCCCGGTGGCGCTGGCTTTCCCAGGCTACGGGTTTCCACATATAATCTTTGGGTTTTGCCGACAGCCGTCATCCATTCATGAGCGAATTTGAAGGCGATGAACTGGGCGGACATTCGGGTGCCAAGGCGAGGGAGCAGCGGTCAGAGCGATCGCCAAAGCCCAGCCCAGCCGAAGGTTCGAAAACAGCCCAGCCTGCAAGTTCGCTGACCCTGTCGCCGGGGTCTGTGCCTGAGCGCAAGTTCAGGCAGCTGGCTTGGGATGACGAGGTGTCTGAGGATGGTTCCCAGGATGGGGTCGCCGAGGCTGCTTTCAAGACGCTCACGCGTGAGGAGGCTCAAGCTCTGGTGGCGCAGCATCCGCCTTTGTCGCCCTGGCGGGTGGTGGGGGCGCAGGCCGTGATCGGTGTGCTGCTGACCGTGCTCTGGGGGCTGGGCGCCTGGTTGATGGGCGACAGCGGCCTGGGCGGAATGGAAAAAGCGCGGTCTGCCCTGTGTGGCGTGGCTGCGGTGGTTTTGCCCAATGCCTTGATGGCATGGGGCATGACCGGGCTCTTCAGGGGGATTCCTGGCGCTGCGGTGTTGGGCTTCATGTTCTGGGAGCTGATCAAGATTATGTTGGCCGTTGCCATCTTGGCGGCGGCTGCGAAATGGATGCCCGGGCTGTACTGGCCAGCATTGCTGGTTGGGCTGATCGGGTGTTTGAAAGTTAATTGGGTGGCCCTGCTCCTGCAGGGTCGTTTCAGCAAAAATCGCGTGGCCGCAAGCCACGCCAAGCGGGACGGAAACTGACAATGGCAGCCGAAGGACACGCGCCGAACGCGGGCGAATACATCCAGCATCACTTGCAGCACATGCAAGTGAACTTTGCGGGCCAAGCGGTCAAGCAAACCGACATCGTCGATTTCAGCCTGTTCAACCTCGACTCGCTGATCTACTCGGTGCTGCTGGGCGTGATCGGCTGCTTCTTCCTGTGGCGCGCTGCGCGCAAGGCCACCTCGGGCGTGCCGGGTCGCTTCCAGGCCGCCGTGGAAATCCTGGCCGAAATGGTCGAGAACCAGGCCAAGGGCGTGATCCACAACGCCGCCAGCCGCAAGGTGATCTCGCCCCTGGCGCTGACCGTTTTCGTCTGGATCTTCCTGATGAACTTCATGGACATGCTGCCGGTCGATCTGCTGCCGGCTGCCTGGACGCATGCTTACGCCGCCATGGGCCATGACGCACACCACGCCTATATGCGTGTTGTGCCCACGGCCGACCTGTCGACCACCCTGGGCCTGTCCACCAGCGTGCTGCTGGTGTGCTTCTGGTACAGCGTGAAGATCAAGGGCATTGGCGGCTGGACGCATGAACTGCTGGCTGCGCCCTTCGGCGACAAGTGGTTCCTGTATCCGATCAATTTCCTGATGCAGATGATCGAGTTCGCGGCCAAGACCGTGTCTCACGGCATGCGACTGTTCGGCAATATGTTTGCCGGCGAACTGGTGTTCATGCTGATTGCCTTGATGGGCGGTGTGTGGGCCTGGGAGCTGAACCCCTTGTCGGGCGGCTTCTGGCTGGGTCTGGGTCACTTGGTGGCAGGCACGGTGTGGACGCTGTTCCACATCCTGATCATCACCTTGCAGGCCTTCATCTTCATGATGCTGACCCTGATCTACACCGGCCAGGCGCACGACGCGCACTGATCGCAGTCAGTTTGTAGTTTTTCGTTTGACCTTTCCCTTTCCCTTTTCTTTTTTCTATCCCTTCTGGAGCTAATCATGGAAAACATCCTCGGTCTCGTCGCGCTGGCTTGCGGTCTCATCGTTGGTCTGGGCGCTCTGGGCGCTTCGATCGGTATCGCACTGATGGGCGGCAAGTTCCTGGAATCTTCGGCTCGCCAGCCTGAGCTGATGAACGAACTGCAAACCAAGATGTTCATCTTGGCTGGTCTGATCGACGCTGCTTTCCTGATCGGCGTGGCTATCGCTCTGCTGTTCGCATTCGCCAAGCCCTTCGCCATCTAATTGAACGGCCAACCTTTCACGGTTGAAAGGATCGTGCTGTGAATATCAACGCAACCCTGTTCCTGCAAGCGATCGTTTTTGCGATCCTTGTTTGGTTCACCATGCGCTTCATCTGGCCGCCGATCACCAAGGCGCTGGATGAGCGTGCGCAGAAGATCGCCGACGGTCTGAAGGCGGCTGAACTGGCCAAGTCTGAATTGGCCACGGCCAACAAGAAGGTCGACGAGCAACTGGCCCAAGCGCGCGGTGAAACCACCAAGCAATTGGCTGACGCTGAAAAGCGTGCCGCTGCCATCGTGGACGCTGCCAAAGTGCGTGCAGAAGAAGAAGGCGCCAAGATCGTGGCCGCTGCCAAGGCTGAAGCCGAGCAGCAAGCCGCACGTGCCCGTGAGGCCCTGCGCGAGCAGGTCGCCGCACTGGCCGTCAAGGGTGCCGAGCAAATTCTGCAGCGCGAGGTCAACGCCAGCGTCCATGCCGAGTTGCTGGGCCGTCTGAAGACGGAGCTGTAATCATGGCTGAGCTCGCAACCATTGCCCGTCCTTACGCGGAAGCGCTCTACCAAGTGGCGCTGAAGTCTGACGTCAAGGCCTGGGGCCAGCAGATTTCTGCGCTGGCCCAGGTGGCGCAAGACGCCGAGCTGCGCCAGTTCGCTGACAGCCCCAAGGCCCAGCCTGAGCAAGTGCTTGCCATCATGACGGCAGCCACGGGCCTGGCCTTGGCCGACGGCATGCAGAGCTTTCTGCGTGAAGTGATCGCCAATGGTCGCCTGGCAGCCTTGCCGGCCGTGGCAGCGCAGTTCCACGCGCTCGCCAATGCCGCCGCAGGTGTGGCTGATGCGACCATTTACAGCGCCTACCCGATCGAGCCGGCTCAGCTGGCCGAGGTCGTGGCGGCGCTGGAAAAGCGCTTCGCTCGCAAGCTGCAAGCCCAAGTCACGCTGGAGCCGGCATTGATTGGCGGCATCCGGGTGGTGGTTGGCGATGAGGTGCTCGACACCTCGGTCAAGTCCCGCCTGGAGCGCATGAAAGTGGCGCTCACCGCCTGAGTTTCGGGCACGAGCGCAACGCCACCCCCTTTCGTTCATCCCTGTGTCTACCGCTCTGGCAACAGACGCTAGTCCAGATGGGAGCCATAGCAATGAATTTGAATCCTGCTGAAATTTCCGAAGTCATCAAGTCCCGCATCGAGGGTCTGGGTGCATCGACGGACGTCCGCAACCAGGGCACGGTCGTGTCCGTGTCCGACGGCATCTGCCGCATCCATGGTCTGTCTGACGTGATGCAAGGCGAAATGCTGGAGTTCCCGGCCGGTGCCGATGGCAAGCCGACCTACGGCCTGGCGCTGAACCTCGAGCGCGACTCCGTCGGCGCCGTGATTCTGGGCGCTTACGAGCACATCTCCGAAGGCAACACCGTCAAGTGCACGGGTCGCATTCTGGAAGTGCCCGTCGGCCCCGAGCTGGTGGGCCGCGTCGTCAACGCCCTGGGCGAGCCGATCGACGGCAAGGGCCCGATCAACGCCAAGCTGACCGACGTGATCGAAAAGGTCGCTCCTGGCGTGATCGCACGTAAGTCCGTGGACCAGCCGGTGCAGACCGGTCTGAAGTCCATCGACTCCATGGTGCCCGTCGGCCGTGGCCAGCGCGAGCTGATCATCGGTGACCGCCAGACCGGCAAGACCGCCGTCGCCATCGACGCCATCCTGGCCCAGAAGGGTCAGAACATGACCTGTATCTACGTCGCGATCGGCCAAAAGGCTTCGTCGATCAAGAACGTGGTGCGGGCTCTGGAAGCCAACGGCGCGATGGACTACACCATCGTCGTGGCCGCCTCTGCGTCTGAATCGGCGGCCATGCAGTACGTCTCGGCCTACTCGGGCTGCACGATGGGCGAGTACTTCCGCGACCGCGGTCAAGATGCGCTGATCATTTATGACGATCTGTCCAAGCAGGCCGTGGCCTACCGTCAGGTGTCGCTGCTGCTGCGCCGTCCGCCGGGCCGTGAAGCCTACCCGGGCGACGTGTTCTACCTGCACAGCCGTCTGCTGGAGCGTGCCGCTCGCGTGAATGCCGACTACGTCGAAGCATTCACCAAGGGTGAAGTGAAGGGCAAGACCGGTTCGCTGACCGCGCTGCCCATCATCGAAACCCAAGCCGGTGACGTGTCCGCCTTCGTTCCGACCAACGTGATCTCGATCACCGACGGCCAGATCTTCCTGGAAACCAACCTGTTCAACGCCGGCATCCGCCCCGCGATCAACGCCGGTATCTCGGTGTCGCGCGTCGGTGGCGCTGCTCAGACCAAGCTGATCAAGGGCCTGTCCGGCGGTATCCGTACCGACCTGGCGCAGTACCGTGAACTGGCTGCGTTCGCGCAGTTCGCTTCCGATCTGGACGAGTCCACCCGCAAGCAGCTGGACCGCGGTGCCCGCGTGACCGAACTGCTGAAGCAAGCTCAGTACTCGCCGCTGCCGATCAGCCTGATGGCTGCCACGCTGTACGCGGTGAACAAGGGCTTCATGGACAGCCTGGACGTGAAGAAGGTTCTGGCTTTCGAACACGGCCTGCACCAGTTCCTGAAGACCAGCCACGCCGCTCTGCTGGCCAAGCTGGAAGCCGACAAGGCCATGGACAAGGATGCGGAAGCCGAGTTGAACGCCGCCATCACGACGTTCAAGAAGTCCTTCGCTTAATGCCCATGACGGGGCGGAACAAGCACCACGCGCTGAACCGCCCCATCTGAACAGGAGAAATCATGGCATCAAGCAAGGAAATTCGCGGCAAGATCAAGTCGGTCGAGAACACCAAGAAGATCACCAAGGCCATGGAAATGGTCGCTGCGTCCAAGATGCGCAAGGCGCAGGAACGGATGCGCTCGGCTCGGCCCTACAGCGAGAAGATCGGCAGCATCGCCGCCAATCTCTCCAAGGCCAACCCCGAGTACCAGCACCCCTTCATGGTGACGAACGAGTCGGCCAAGCAGGTCGGTTTCGTGGTGGTCACGACGGACAAGGGTCTGTGCGGCGGTTTGAACACCAATCTGTTGCGCGCAGCCACGGCCAAGTTGAAAGACCTGGAAGCGGGCGGTCAGAAGGCTGAAGTCGTTGCCATCGGCAACAAGGGCTTGGGCTTCATGAACCGCATCGGCGCCAAGGTCGTCTCGCATGTGACGCAGATGGGTGACCAGCCTCACATCGAGAAGATCATCGGCCCGGTCAAGGTTTTGCTCGACGCGTACGCGGAAGGCAAGCTCTCGGCGGTTTACCTGTGCTACACCCGTTTCATCAACACGATGAAGCAGGAGCCGGTGGTGCAGCAGCTGCTGCCGCTGAGCACCGAGGGTCTGGCCGGTGGCGCTGAAGGCTCCAAGGCCTCGCACGCTTGGGATTACATCTACGAACCCGACGCGGCGACCGTGATCGACGAGCTCTTGGTGCGTTACACCGAAGCGCTGGTTTATCAGGCTGTGGCGGAAAACATGGCGTCCGAGCAATCGGCACGCATGGTGGCGATGAAGGCCGCAACCGACAACGCCGGCACCTTGATTGGTGAGCTGAAGCTGGTCTACAACAAGACCCGTCAGGCCGCCATCACCAAGGAACTGAGCGAAATCGTCAGTGGCGCGGCCGCGGTGGGTTGATCCCGCTGCTCGCCAAACCATACGCAACGAATACTGATTGAAGGAATCGATATGTCGAACACTCAAACCAACGCGGTTGGCAAGATCGTTCAGTGCATTGGCGCCGTGGTGGACGTGGAGTTCCCGCGCAACCAGATGCCGAAGATCTATGACGCGCTGAAGATGGAAGGCTCCGCCCTGACGCTGGAAGTTCAGCAACAGCTGGGCGACGGCGTGGTGCGTACCATTGCTCTGGGCTCGTCGGACGGTCTGCGTCGCGGTTCGCAGGTGTACAACACCGGCGAAAACATCCAGGTGCCGGTCGGCAAGGCCACCCTGGGTCGCATCATGGACGTGCTGGGTTCGCCCATCGACGAGCGTGGCCCGGTTGACCAAGCGCAGATCGCTTCGATCCACCGCGCTGCTCCCGCTTACGACGAACTGAGCCCCTCGCAAGACCTGCTGGAAACCGGCATCAAGGTGATCGACTTGATCTGCCCGTTCGCCAAGGGCGGCAAGGTGGGTCTGTTCGGTGGCGCCGGTGTGGGCAAGACCGTGAACATGATGGAACTCATCAACAACATCGCCAAGGCCCACAGCGGTCTGTCGGTGTTTGCTGGTGTGGGTGAGCGTACCCGTGAGGGCAACGACTTCTATCACGAGATGGCCGATTCGGGCGTCGTGAACCTCGAGAAGCTCGAAGACTCCAAGGTCGCCATGGTTTACGGTCAGATGAACGAGCCTCCGGGCAACCGTCTGCGCGTGGCCCTGACCGGTCTGACCATTGCGGAATCCTTCCGTGACGAAGGCCGTGACGTGCTGTTCTTCGTGGACAACATCTACCGCTACACCCTGGCCGGTACCGAAGTGTCCGCACTGCTGGGCCGTATGCCTTCCGCCGTGGGCTACCAGCCGACGCTGGCTGAAGAAATGGGCCGTCTGCAAGAGCGGATCACCTCGACCAAGGTCGGTTCGATCACCTCCATCCAGGCCGTGTACGTGCCTGCCGATGACTTGACCGACCCCTCGCCTGCCACGACCTTCGCCCACTTGGACGCCACCGTCGTGTTGTCGCGTGACATCGCCTCGCTGGGTATCTACCCCGCCGTGGACCCGCTGGACTCGACCTCGCGTCAGATCGACCCGAACGTGATCGGCGAAGAGCACTACTCGACCACCCGTGCAGTGCAGGGCATCCTGCAGCGCTACAAGGAACTGCGCGACATCATCGCCATTCTGGGTATGGACGAGCTGGCACCGGAAGACAAGCTGATCGTGGCTCGCGCCCGTAAGATCCAGCGCTTCCTGTCGCAGCCTTTCCACGTCGCTGAAGTGTTCACCGGCTCGCCGGGCAAGTACGTGCCGCTGAAGGAAACCATCCGTGGTTTCAAGATGATCGTGGCTGGCGAGTGCGATCACCTGCCGGAACAAGCGTTCTACATGGTTGGCACCATCGACGAAGCGTTCGAAAAGGCGAAGAAGCTGGGTTGATGGACGTTCGCCGCCGCGGGGCGCAAGCCCTCGGCGGCAGTTCCCTCTAACTCTCTTTTTCAACGCTAAGGACGATACAAATCATGGCAACCATTCATGTTGACGTGGTCTCCGCCGAAGAGCAGATCTTCTCCGGCGAAGCCAAGTTCGTCGCGCTGCCGGGTGAAGGTGGTGAGCTGGGCATCTTGCCCAAGCACACCCCCCTGATCACCCGCATCAAGCCGGGTGCCGTGCGCATCGAGAAGGCCGATGGCAGCGAAGAGTTCGTCTTCGTCGCCGGCGGCATTCTGGAAGTGCAGCCGGGCACGGTGACCGTGCTGGCCGACACCGCCATCCGCGGCAAGGACCTGGACGAAGCCAAGGCCACCGAAGCCAAGAAGTTGGCCGAGGAAGCGATGAAGAACGCCAAGAGCGATATTGACTTTGCCGCTGCGCAAAGCGAGTTCGCCGCCATGGCGGCCCAGATCGCGGCGCTGCGCAAGTTCCGTCAGAAGTAATTCGCACACGCCAGGGTCGCGAGGCAACACGCCAGCGCCCCTGAGCCCAGCGCCCGCCGACGCAAGTCAGGCGGGCGTTGTCTTTTGAAAACATCAGAACACCATCCCCCATTGCGGAGAGCCTCGCCATGACAGCCATCAACGCCGTGTCGCCCAAGTCCATTGCCATCACCCGCCATCAAGGCCTCGATGCGATCGAACTGTTGTCGCCCGATGGCGCGCGCGCCACGGTGCTGCTGCACGGCGCGCACCTGCTCTCCTGGGTGCCCGCCGGCGGCGAGGAGCAGCTCTACGTTTCGCCCAAGACGGCCTATGCCAACGGCGAGGCCATCCGTGGTGGAGTGCCGGTGATCTTTCCGCAGTTCTCCACCCGCGGCCCGCTCAAGCGCCATGGCTTTGCCCGCAGCAAGCCCTGGCAGCTGGTGTCGGCCGAGCAGGGCGCCGACGATGCGCTGGCCGTGCTGCGCTTGAGCGACGATGCGGCCAGCCGCATGTTCTGGCCCCACGCCTTTGAGCTGGAGCTGAGCGTGCGCATCAGCGGCCGTGAGCTGCAGATCGAGCTGGCCTGCGAGAACAAGGGCGACACCGCTTTCGATTTCACCAGCGCGCTGCACACCTATCTGCGCGTCCACGACCTGGACTCCAGCAGCGTCGAAGGCCTGAGCGGCCTGCAGTACGAGGACAGCGCCGCCGGGGGCGAGCTCAAGCGCCAGCGGGTCGAACTCTTGCTGCCGGACGGTGATCTCGACCGCATCTACCACGGCCTCAAGCAAGACCTGACCCTCAAGGAACAGCTGATCAACCGCGGCCGCCAGCTGCTGATCCGCCAGCAAGGTTTCGAGGACACCGTGGTCTGGAACCCCGGCGCCGAGAAATGTGCCCAGCTGGCTGACATGCCGGCCGATGGCTATCAGCACATGCTCTGCATCGAAGCGGCCCAGATCCGCCAGCCCGTGCAGCTCGCGCCTGGTGAGAGCTGGGTGGGCATGCAGACCTTGATGCAGGTCTGAGGCTCGCGCGCCGGGTGGCTGCGCTCGGCGGCATGACATAAAAAAAGGCACCTCGCTGAGGTGCCTTTGTACTGTGGCCCAGGGCCCTCGCTCAGGGGGCGGTGCCGCTGGCGTCGATGGCGGGCGTCGGCTGGCCTTCTTTTTCGAGGCTGCGGTCGAACACCGAGGTCTTGCCAAACACCAGCTGAACCCAGGTCGGGTAGGTGTAGGCCGTGCCCTTGCTGTGGTCGATCAGGGCGCCGATGCCGCCGCCCAGAATGATGTTGCCGTACATGCCGCCGTTGGCGCGCGAGATGGCGCGGGCCGTGGCTTCCGGGTTGGTCGGGTGCTTGCAGACGATGTCCAGGTCTTTGCTGGAGCGGCGCACCGGCGCCGTGTCGCCAGACTTCACATTGATGCTGCCGTAGTCATTGGTCAGCTTGCAGTCCGCGCCCGAGACCAGCTCACCGTTGGCCGACTTGGTTTCCACCTTCATCGGGTGGGTGGCGTCGTTCATCACCGAGGCGCAACCGGTGCAGGCCACAGCGATGGCCAGAGAAATAAAGCTTGCTTTCATGGGAACCCTGATTTGTAACGTTATGTAGCGCAATTGGCGCGGCGCGATTCTGGCATAGCGGGGGCCCACTTCGACTCCTTGTTTCTGCCTATTCAGTTCAGGCAGCGAGAACCTGGCTTGCTGCGGCGGTTAAGCTGCGACCCTTCTCCCCAGACCACAGAGCGCATGACCATGGCCAAGCAAAAAGAGCTCAAGCCCGCATCGAAGCTCAGCAAGTCCGAGTACCTCGAGCGCTTGGCGCCGCTGCAACTGGAGCTCAATGCCATGGCGCAGTGGCTGCAGCACAGCGGCAAGCGACTGGTGGTGCTGGTCGAGGGGCGCGACACTGCGGGCAAGGGCGGCACGATTGCGGCGATTTCCGAGACCCTGAACCCGCGCCAGTGCCACACCGTGGCCCTGGGCAAGCCCAGCGAGCGGGAGCAGGGCGCCTGGTACTTCCAGCGCTATGTGCCGTATCTGCCATCCGCGGGCGAGATCGCGCTGTTCGACCGCAGCTGGTACAACCGCGCCGGGGTGGAGAGCGTCATGGGCTTTTGCACGCCGGCCCAGACCGAGGCGTTTTTGCAGCAGGCGCCGGTGTTCGAGAAGCTGTTGGTGGACGACGGCATCCTCTTGCTCAAGTACTGGCTCTGTGTGGACCAGGAGCAGCAGGAGCTGCGCTTTGCCGAGCGCCTGGCCGACCCGCTCAAGCGCTGGAAGCTCTCACCCATCGACCTGGAAGCCCGCAGCCGCTACGCCGAGTACGGCCAGGCCCGTGAGCGCATGCTGGCGGCCACGCACAAGAAGTACGCGCCTTGGACCCTGGTGGATTTCAACGACCAGCGCCTGGGCCGCCTGACCTTGATCCGCCACCTGCTCGATCAGCTGCCCGATGTGCGCGTGCCCCAGGCCAAGCTCAAGTTTCCGCCGCTGGGGCACAAGCCGCTGACGGAGACGTTCAGCGGCAGGCTCAAGCCGCTTCGAACGCTGGGCGGCGCAACTGCAGGCAAAGGGTCAAAGTCGTAGCACGGCGTCGGGCAGTTCGTTGCGGGCGGTCTCTCCCTCACGCAGCGGGAAATGCTGGCAGAGCAGCTCGCTCACACCGTTCACCGCGGCCGCCAGGCCGGGCTCGAACTGGCCGGCCTTCAAAGCTTCACCGAGCGAGGCCACCAGGGCTTGCCATTGCTGCGGGCTCACGCAGGGCTTGAGGCCGCGATCGGCCACCACTTCAATGGCCCGGTCGGCCAGCAAGAGATAGATCAGCACGCCGTTGTTGGCCTCGGTGTCCCAGACCCGCTGCTTGCCGAACAGGGTGATCGCGCGGTCCCGCGCCTGCAGCCCTTTCCACAAATAGGAGGTGGGCAGGCCGGCCTCGACACAGACGCAGATCTGGCCTTGGTGCCGGGCCTCGCTGGCGCGCACCAGGGCCTCGATGCGCGCCAGCGCGGCGTCAGGCACAGCGCGTTCGGCATCCCGGCTGTCCATCCAGCGGTGGCGCCACCAGCGCAGCCATCCCTGCTTGCGTCTGCTTGCT
>JAIXSD010000674.1 GCA_027484885.1 Rubrivivax sp. | reverse complement strand
TGAAAGCCCTGCTGCGCGAGAAGATCTACGCCGTGCTGACCGGCGCCGCGCTCAACGAGTGGGTGCTGCTGGAGATCCTGCTGGCCGGCCGCCTGCGCAAGCATCTGGAGCGTTTGCAGGCCCGCCTGCTGCAAGCGCGCACGCTGAGCGCGCGCCAGCTGGGCGAGGCCGGCATCGCCATGGACCACCCTGGCGAGGGCGGCCTCTTCCTCTGGGGCCAGGTGCCCGAGGGGGTGGACATGAACCTGCTGCTGCAGGACGCCTACCGCAACAAGATCCTGCTCGTCGGCGGCCCCACCTTCTCCAGCACCGGCCAGGCGCCGCGCCATCTGCGCTTCAATGTGGTGTTCAGCCAGCAGCCGAGGCTGGCCGACTATCTGCGCGAGCGCCTGCAGGCGGTGGCTGACAGCAGCGCGTTCTTGCGGCGCCTGCCCGGCAGCGCGGGCTCAGTTCAGAGCGGCAGCTCGGTGTAGTAGCGGCCGCCGTGGAAGATCAGCGGCTGGGCGCCTTCGCGCCAGCTGCAGCTCTCCACCTCGCCGACGAAGATGACGTGGTCGCCCTCTTCGTACTGGCTGCGGTTGGCGCACTCGAACACGGCGGCCACGCCGTCCAGCACCGGGGCGCCGCCGGCGCCTTCGCGCCAGGCCACGCCGGCAAAGCGGTCGATGTCGCGGGTGGCGAAGCGCTGCGAGAGCTCTTTCTGGTCGGCGGCCAGGATGTTGATGGCGTAGTGCGAGCCGCGGCTGAACACCGGCATGGAGCCGGCCTTCTGCGCCAGGCTCCAGAGCACCAGGGGCGGGCTCAGCGACACGGAATTGAAGGAGTTGGCGGTCAGGCCGACCAGGCTGCCGTCGGGTGCGCGGGCGGTGACGATGGTCACGCCGGTGGCGAACATGCCCAGGGCGGAGCGAAATTGCTGGCTGTCAAAGCCCGGACCGGGCGGGACGAGGAGCGGAGAAGTGGGGGGCGCGGGCATGCGGCATTGTCGGCCATCCCTGCTTGTGCCTTCTTGCACGGGGGCATTTGTCGCCGGACGGCCTCAGAATGGCGGCCTGCCCTGCTTGTTTTCGCCAACTTTGGCCGCATTGTCCTGAGCACCATGTCCCACCTCACCGATCCTGGTTTTTTCGATCCCGCGGCCGACCCGCATCTGCCCAGCGCGCCGGCCTATGGCTTCGGCCGCTGCCCCGATTGCGCGACTGGCCGCTGCCAGCCTGAAAAAGGCTCGCGCCGCCTGTTCACCGGCCTGCTGGGCGCGGCGGCGCTGTCGCCGGCCCTGAGCGGCACGGCCTGGGCCCGTGAAGGCGTGGAGGTGGGCGGCCCCAGCAAGCTGACTAAGCTGGTGCCGGCCGAGCAGGTGGAGCAGGCCGGCGCGCAGCAATACCAGCAGATGATGCGCGAGGCCGCCAATCAGCGCGCCCTGCTGCCCAACAACCACCCGCAGCTGATCCGCCTGCGTGAGATCGCCAAGCGCATCATTCCTCAGTCCGAGCCCTGGAACGCCCGCGCCAAGCAGTGGCGCTGGGAGGTCAATGCCATCGTCAGCCCGCAGCTCAATGCCTTTTGCATGCCGGGCGGCAAGATCGCGTTCTATTACGGCATCCTGGAAAAGCTCAAGCTCTCGGACGACGAGGTCGCGGCCATCATGGGTCACGAGGTCGCCCATGCCCTGCGCGAACACGCACGTGAGCGCATGGCCAAGACGGCGGCCACGCGCCTAGGTGCCAATGTGCTGTCCAGCCTGCTGGGCCTGGGCAATGTCGGCGACACCTTGCTCAATATGGGCAGCCAGCTGCTGACCCTGACCTTCAGCCGCGAGGACGAAAGCGAGGCCGATCTGGTCGGCCTGGAGCTGGCCGCGCGCGCCGGCTACGACCCAAGCGCCGGCATCAGCCTGTGGGAAAAGATGGGCAAGGTCTCCAAGGGCGCGCCGCCGCAATGGTTGTCCACCCACCCGGCCGGCCCGACCCGCATCCGCGACATTCAGGCCAATCTGCCCAAGGTGGAGGGTTTGTATGCTCGGGCCGACAAGCCCACGCAGCGCTTTGAGGTGGCCCCGCCGCTGCAGACGCGCCCGGCGTCGTGATCCAGCGCAGCGCCGGCGGGCGACTGGCTCACCAGCGCGCCGGCAGGGCCTTGAGGCGGCGGTAGCGGCCGTTGGCCACGCGTTCGAGATAACCGCCGAGTTCCAGGTCCTTGACCAGCTTGGACACCATCTCGCGCGAGCAGCCCAGGCGTTGGGCCATGGCCTGGTGGGTCAGCAGGATCTCGTCACTGGTGGCCGTGGTGGTTTCCAGCAAGGCCTTGAGTCGGCCGTAGACATCGTTGAGCGCCAGCTGCTTGGTCGAGAGCGTGGCGGCGCGGGCGCGCCGGATCACCTTGGTCAGCAGCTCGAAGGCGAACTCGGGGTGCTCGGCTATATGGGCTTGCAGGCTGGCGCGGGTCAGCAGCACGCAGCGCGAGGCCTGCTCGGTGATGACGCTGGCCGAGCGCGGGCCGCCGTCCAAACTCATTTCGCCTACGTACTCGCCGGGGCCGTAGATGCCGTAGGTGACCTCGCGGCCACGCGCATCGCAGCCGTAGGCGCGCAAGCTGCCGCTGAGGATGAGGTAGAGGCTGTCGCC
>JAIXSD010000101.1 GCA_027484885.1 Rubrivivax sp. | reverse complement strand
TAGAAACGCAACTGCACACCCAGCGAGAGCACATTGATGTCGTGCTTCAGGAAGCGGTTGTATTCCAGCTGCAGGCCCCAAGTGGCGTTGAAGTCATAGCCGAGGCCGGCGCCGACGCTGGCCTCGGTGACCGATTTGGACGGCATGCCCACCCAGGTGACCTTGGTCGAGGTGCGGCCCACGCCCAGGCGGCCGTAGACGTGGAAGGACTCGTTGAGCGGCGCGCTCAGGCGCAGGGCGGTGCCGACATGGCTGTCGGGGTAGACATAGTCCTCGGGCTCGAACAAGCCAGGAAGGATGTTGAAGTTGAGATTGCGGGTGAACAGCTCGGCCGACAGATGGGGGCTGAAGCGGTAACCCACGGACAGGGCCACAGACGGGTCCGAGTCGCCCAGATAGACCTTGGACTTGCCCTTGGCGCTGCCGAAGCTGGCGCCCAGGTAGAAGCCCTTGCCATCGAGCTCCGGACCCGCCTGCGCCACGCCCTGAAGCATCAACAGACCCGCGGCCGCCAGGGCCAGCAGGCGCGCGCCGCCTGGCTTTTTCTTCTTCTCGTTCTGGAACACAAACCTCTCCTCGTTTGTCTCTGGAGGCGGCAGGTTAGCAAGCCGGGCTGCGCCCGGCCATCGCCCCCACGAGGGTGTTCACAAAGTCGCGCCGGACGCGCCTTTGGGGCTCAGAACCTGCCAGTCCTGGCGCGCCAGCTGGATCAGCACGCAGCCGGCCAGCAGGGGCAACACGTAGATCAGGCTGTCAGCCAGCACGAGACCGATGGAGCTCTGGGCCCAGGGCGCCACGCCGGCCTGCAAACCATCCACCCATTTGCGGCCGTAGAGGGCCAGCAGGGGCAAGGCCAGCCAGGAGGCGCTGCTGCGCAGGCGCGCGCTGATGCCGGCACCCAGCACCTCACGGCCGGCCAGCAGGAACAGCGGCGAGATCACGAAGAGCATGGTGAAGAAGGTGTTGGCGATGGCCTGGGCCGCACCCAGCTCGGCACGCAGAGCCCAGAAAGGCAGCCAGGCCAGGCACAGCAGGCCCAGACCCCAGGCGCTCTTGCGGGCGCGGCTGTCGGCCAGCGAATCGCTGATCTGCGCCGCCTCCGAGGCCGGCTTCTTCATGAAGTACATCAGCAGCAGGCAGCTCAGGCCGGTGATGGCGTCAAGCAGCAGGGTCACCGGGTAGCCAAAGGCCTCGATGGCCAGGCCTTGCCAGGTGGCGGTGTAGGCAATCGCCAGATTCATCAAAGCCATGTAGGCGGTGAACTGGGTGGCTGCGACCTTGGGGTTGGTCACATCCATGAACAGGGCCGAGCGCACGCCGTACATCAGGCCCATGAACACATTGAAGGCCAGCACCGCCACCCAGAGTGCGCTGACCAGGGCGGGCTCCACGGCCTGCTTGCTGTCGGCGCCGCGCGGCATCACATAGCCGTGCTGCTGCAGCACCCAGGCCAGGTAGAGCACCGGCAGGCTCATCAAGATCACCGAGACACTGAGCACCACGCGACGGCCGATGCGGTCCGACAGCATGCCGCCGATCACCATGGCCACGCCGCTGAGCACGCTGGTGGCCAGGTTCATCCAGGCCACCTGGTCGTCGTTGAGGCCCAGCTCGACCGAGAGATTGGACTGCAGGGCCAGGCTCAGCGAGGCAGCGCCGCAAGGCAGCAGTGCGAAGAACACGCCGGCATAAGCACCGCGCGTGCCGATGAAGGAGCGGAAGGAATCCATGGCGAAGCTGCGCATCTCGCCCAGCGCCTCTCGCAAACCCTTGCGGGTCTGGCTGGCCGCCGCACCGGCCTGGGCCAGGGCTTCCTTCATGGGCAGAACGACAAAGCCGGTGACGGCCAGGATGCTCAAGGCCACGAAAACAAAGCTGTTCTGGAAGCCGATGTAGGCCATCAGGAAGAGCACACCGCTGCCGCCCACCGCCTGGCCCACGGCCGCGCCGGCAAACATCAGGCCATTGGCCAGGCCGCGCTCGTCCTCGTGCAAGGTGTTGCAGGCCAGGGCATCGATGGCCACATCTTGCGTGGCAGCAAAGGTGTTGTGCACCAGCAGGATGGCGGTGAACAGACCCAGCTGCTCGGGCAGCTTGACAAAAACCAAGGCGCCCAGCGTCGCCGCCATCACCAGCTGCGTGCCCAGAATCCAGGCGCGGCGGTGGCCGAGGCGCTGCGAACGGAACACATCGACCAGGGGGCCAAAGGCCCATTTGAAGGCCCAGGGCAAGTAGAAGGCGGCCACGAAGGCGCCAATTTCGGCCGGCCCCACGCCCATGCGGCGCAGCTGGGTGGCCACCGCGGTGGCGGCAAAACCGAGGGGAATGCCCTCGGTCATGTACAAAAAGAAAAAGGCCGACAGGCGACCGTTCCGGCTTCCCAGCAGATTGGGCAATCTCATGCGCTCATCCGCGCGCCGGCGGGCGCGCCCCTCATGTTGTTGTGGGGCGGATTATCCCGGTGGGCCACAGCCGCGACCATGCAGGCCTACCCGGAGGGCGGGCCCGGCTGCGCCAGCCTCAGCGGCGGCGCAGGCTGGCCAGGGTTTCCACGCGCTTGAGCAGCTCGCGGTCGTTCCAGGGCTTTTTGAAGATGCCGTACAGGCCCTGCACCTGGTGCACGCGCGCCTGCATTTCATCGTGGCCGGTGATGGCGATGATGGGCAGGTCTTCGGTCTCCAGGCTGCCCTGGACATCGGCGATCAGCTCGAAACCGTCCTTGTTGGGCATTTCCAAGTCGGTGATCAGCACCGCAAAGCGCTGTTCGGCCAGGCGCTGCAAGGCCTCGATGCCGTCCTTGGCCACGGTCACCTGGTAACCCACAGCTTCGAACAAGCGGGCCAGCTTGGCCCGGGCCACGGCCGAATCGTCCACCACCAGCAGCGGGATCGGGCCGCTCGCCTGCACCGGAGCGGCCGCCACCGGCGCTTGCGGCACGGCGGGCACGGTGGCCACGCGTTTGACCGGCGCGTAGTCCTCGGGCAGCGGCGGCATCACCGTGTTGTGGCCGACCGGCGGCACCTCATGGTCACCACGCCGCAGGCTGATGATGAAGACCACGATGGCCAGCGGCACCGCGATCAACAAGGGCAGGAGGTAGGGACCGAGCAGGTCCGGCACTTCAAATGACATGGTGAGCATTCCCCGCCCGTCCCGGGCCTGGCAGGCCTCAGGCGAATGGCAACGGGCCTTGGTTCTTTGGAAGCGCTGAATCTACCACCGCAGCGAGGCCCATGGACCGGGAAAAAAGCCGGGGTGGCCGCGTGGACGCGAGCCGCCCCGGCCGGCGCATCAGTCCTTGCTGCCCACCACGCGGTAGGCACCGGCGCCCAGCAGCGCACCAACGATGGGCGCCACCCAGAACAGCCACAGCTGCTCGATCGCCCAGCCGCCCACGTACAGGGCCACGCCGGTGCTGCGCGCCGGGTTGACCGAGGTGTTGGTGACCGGGATGCTGATCAGGTGGATCAGGGTCAGGGCCAGGCCGATGGCGATGGGCGCAAACCCGGCCGGTGCGCGGCCATCGGTCGCGCCCAGGATGATGATGAGGAAGAAGGCCGTCATGACCACCTCGGTCACCAGGGCCGCCACCATCGAATACTGGCCCGGCGAATGCTCGCCAAAGCCGTTGGAGGCAAAGCCGCCGGCCAGGTCAAAGCCGGCCTTGCCGCTGGCGATCAGGTAGAGCACGCCGCCAGCGGCCAGGCCGCCCAGCACCTGCGACACGATGTAGGGCAGCAGCTGGCCGGCCGGGAAACGGCCACCGGCCCACAGGCCCACCGACACCGCCGGGTTGAAATGCCCGCCCGAGATGTGGCCCACGGCATAGGCCATGGTCAGCACGGTCAGGCCGAAGGCCAGGGACACGCCATGCAGGCCGATGCCCACGCCGGGAAAGGCCGCGGCCAGCACGGCACTGCCGCAGCCGCCCAGCACCAGCCAGAAAGTGCCCAGAAACTCCGCGCCATAGGCTTTTGTATTCATGCTTGCTTCACTCCATCCGTTGATTTGGAACGTTCGCGGCCGCCCGAAGGGCAGCCTTACGCGAACCATGATGGCGCAGCAAAAATGTCAAAGCAAGCGCGGATACCCCGGGGCATTCGGCACCCTCCCGCTCGCAGCGCCCGGAAATTTCCCCGAGCCGTGCCCGCTCAAGCCGGCGGCCAGTGACGCGCAAACACAGCGCGCACCGCGGGGTCGTCTTCGGTGGCGCGCAGGGCGGCAAAGAACTCGGGTCGCTGCGCCTGCAGATGCGCGCGGCTGCCCGACCATTTCGACACCACCGCCGCCAGCAAGGCCAGGGCGCTGAGCCGGCCCGCGCCGGCGCAGGCGCTGCCGTACTGATCGGCGAACAGCTCCCAGAGCCGGTGCAGGCGGGCGCGCGTGCCCTGGCGGATGCGCTCTTGCACGGCCGCGTCACCCTCGGCGTCGGCACACCAGCGCTGCGGGTAGTCGATCACGCCGATGGCGGCGTAGCAGTTGGCCGCCACAAACACCAGGCCGCTGAGCGCCTGTGCCCGCTCGCCGGCCTCAGCCGGCAGCAGGCCGGACCCAGGCGCCGCGTCCAAGCCCAGGTGGATGAGGATGGCCGCGCTCTCGCTGAGGGCCCGGCCGTCGGGCAAGCGCAGGGTGGGAATCTGCTGCAGCGGGTTGATCCGGCTCAGCGCCTCCAGGCCCGGGCTGGGCTGCCAGCTGGCCGCCTCCACCAGGCGGTGGGGCAGACCGGCCAGCACCAGGGCGGCCTCGATGGCGGCTGAACCCGAGCCGCGGCTTCCGTACAACTCGTACATGGTTCACCTCTCGTGTGAATGAGGCGCCGCCCCGGGATCGACCGGCCAGGGCCGCTGCGGCCCGCGCAGCCGCTCGAACTCGGCGCAGAGCTGCAGCACGCCCAGATCATCGAAACGCCGGCCGATGATTTGCAATGCGATGGGCAGGCCCTGGGCGCTGTAGCCGGCATTGATGCTGGCGGCCGGCTGCTCGCTCATGTTGTAGGCCAGGGTGAAGGCAATGTGCTCAAAAGGCCGCGCCGGGTCGTTGAGCGGGCTGGCCCACTCGGCCGCAAAGGCGGGCTCCGGGCTGACCGGACTCAGCACGTAGTCAAAAGGCTGGCAGGCCGCCACCGCCGCCTCGCGCAGCGCCTGCATCTGGCTGTAGCCCTGGAACAACTCGTCCGCCGCCAGGCCGGCCGCGCCCTCGACCCAGGCGCGGATGTA
>JAIXSD010000158.1 GCA_027484885.1 Rubrivivax sp. | reverse complement strand
GCAGGCCGTAGAACAACAAGTCAAGGTGCTGGAGGGCGAGGGATTGAAACAATGGGGAGAGTCCTGAGCGTGGATGCTGGTGTGTTTGAACAATGGATGCAGCGCTCGCTCGCTGCTTGTGAATCAGCGCTGGACGGATTTGTCCCCGTCAATGCTCCGGCAGGTCTGGGCGAAGCCATGCGCTACGCGGTGCTGGACGGCGGCAAGCGCCTGCGCCCCTTGCTGGTGCTGGCGACCTGCGAAGCCGTTGCCGGGCATCCGGGTGCGGCCATGCGCGCCGCCTGTGCGGTGGAGTTGATCCACGCGTATTCGCTGGTGCATGACGACATGCCCTGCATGGATGACGATGTGCTGCGCCGTGGCAAGCCCACTGTGCACGTCAAGTTTGGCGAGGCTCAGGCCATGCTGGCGGGTGACGCCATGCAGGCCCTGGCTTTCGAGGTATTGACGCCGGACGAGGCGGATTCGGACATGGCGCCGGCCTTGCAAGCCCGTTTGTGCAGCCTGCTGGCCCGCTCGGCCGGTCATGCGGGCATGGCCGGCGGCCAGGCCATCGACCTGGCCAGTGTGGGCAAGCAGCTCGATGAATGCACGCTGCGGGATATGCACCGCCGCAAGACCGGCGTCTTGCTGCAAGCCAGTGTGATGATGGGCGCCGCCTGCGGCGACATCAGCCCGGCCGCGCGCCAGGCCTTGTCGGATTACGGCGCGGCTTTGGGCCTGGCTTTCCAGGTGGTCGATGACATCCTCGATGTGACCCAAGACTCCACCGTGCTGGGCAAGACGGCCGGCAAGGACCAGGACGCCAACAAGCCGACCTACGTGTCGGTGCTGGGCCTGGAGCCCGCCCGCGCCCTGGCGCGCCAGCTGCGCGATGACGCCCACCGGGCCCTTGCGGCCACCGGCCTGCGCAACACCGCCTGGCTGGGCTTGCTGGCCGATATGGTCGTGGAACGAGACAACTGAGCAAACGCGGCACCATCATCCATGAGTGACTCTCTGCTGCACACCATCAACAGCCCGGCCGATCTGCGCCGCCTGCCCCGCACCGACCTGCCCAAGCTGGCCGGTGAGTTGCGCGCCTATGTGCTGGACACCTTGTCCAACTCGCGCATCGGCGGCCATTTGGGCTCCAACCTGGGTACGGTTGAGCTGACTGTGGCCCTGCACTATGTGTTCAACACCCCGCATGATCGTCTGGTCTGGGATGTGGGTCACCAGACCTATCCGCACAAGGTGCTGACCGGCCGCCGCGATGCGCTCTCCACCATCCGCCATTTCGGCGGCATCAGCGGCTTTCCGCGCCGCGACGAGAGCGAGTACGACACCTTCGGCACCGGCCACTCGAGCACCTCGATCTCGGCCGCGCACGGCATGGCCATGGCCGCCAAGCTCAAGGGCGAGGACCGCAAGGCCGTGGCCATCATCGGCGACGGGGCGATGACGGCCGGCATGGCCTTCGAGGCCCTGAACAATGCCGGCGTCGCCCATGGCGGCGTGATGGGCGATGTGCTGGTGATCCTGAACGACAACGACATGTCGATCAGCCCCCCGGTCGGCGCGCTGAACAAATACCTGGCCCGCCTGATGAGCGGCAGCTTCTACGCCTCAGCGCGTGAAGGCGCCAAATCGGTGTTGAAGAACACGCCGCTGTACGAGTTCGCCAAGCGCTTTGAAGAGCACACCAAGGGCATGGTTGTGCCTGGCACCATCTTCGAAGAGTTCGGCTTCAACTACGTCGGCCCCATCGATGGCCACGACCTCGATGCCTTGATTCCGACCCTGGAGAATCTGCGCAGCAAAAAAGGCCCGCAGTTCCTCCATGTGGTCACAAAGAAGGGCCAGGGCTACAAGCTGGCCGAGGCCGATCCGGTCAAGTACCACGCCGCACCGGGCAAGTTCGATCCATCGGTCGGCTTCGTCAAATCGGCAGCGCCGGCCAAGATCAGCTTCACCCAGGTGTTTGGCGATTGGCTGTGCGATATGGCCGAGGCTGACAGCCGCCTGATCGGCATCACGCCGGCCATGCGCGAAGGCTCGGGCATGGTGGAGTTCCACAAGCGCTTCCCGACCCGGTATCACGATGTCGGCATCGCCGAGCAGCATGCGGTGACGGTGGCCGGCGGCATGGCCTGCGAAGGCATGAAGCCGGTGGTGGCGATCTACTCCACCTTCCTGCAGCGTGCGTATGACCAATTGATCCACGACGTGGCCTTGCAGAACCTGCCGGTGCTGTTCGCCTTGGATCGTGCTGGTTTGGTTGGTGCCGACGGCGCCACCCATGCCGGCAACTACGACATCGCCTTCACCCGCTGCATCCCGAATATGGCGGTGCTGACCCCGGCGGATGAAAACGAATGCCGCCAGGCGCTCTACACCGGCTACCAGCACAAGGGCCCGGTGACCGTGCGCTACCCGCGGGGTGCCGGTGTGGGCGTGGAAGTCCAGAAGACCATGAGCCTCTTGCCCTGGGGCAAGGGCGAGCTGCGCCGGCAATCGAGCAAGCCGCAGCTGGCGGGTGCGGCCGGTGCGCCGCGCATCGCCATCCTGGCCTTCGGTACCTTGCTGTACCCGGCCCTGGAAGCGGCCGAGCAACTCGACGCGACGGTGGCCAATATGCGCTTCGTGAAGCCGCTCGATGTCGAGCTGGTCACCGAGCTGGCGCGCAGCCACGATGCCCTCGTCACCGTGGAAGATGGCTGCCTGATGGGCGGCGCCGGCTCGGCGGTGATGGAAGCCTTGCAAGCGGCCGGCCTGAATCCGCCGGTGTTGGTGCTGGGCCTGCCCGATGAATTCATCGAGCATGGCGAGGTGCCCAAGCTGATGGCGGCCTGTGGACTGGACGCCAGCGGCATCGAACAAGCCATCCTCAAGCGCTTCGGCGCCCGACCCAGCCTGCTGCGCCCCGCCGCCAATCAGTGAAGCATGGCCGCCAAGACCTTGCCGCGGCAAGGTTGGCGGCTTGCTGGCAAGCTGAAGGATTCCGGGTTATCCCGTATTTTCAGCGGCCGCCTCGGCGGACCGCGCACCCGATTGCATGAACCAAGTCACCAGCGCCCTTCACATCCCCGACACCCAGAGCGAGCGCGACGAGCGCCACCTCATCATCCAGCGCGTCGGCGTCAAGGATGTGCGCTACCCGCTGCAGATCCAGGTCGGCACGCAGGCGCAGCCCACCGTCGGCACCTGGACGCTGGACGTCAGCCTGCCGGCCGAGAAGAAGGGCACCCACATGTCCCGCTTCGTCGCCTGGCTCGATGCCTTGCAGGCGCCGCTGGATGCGGCCTCGCTGCGAGAGCTGCACGGACAGATGCTGGCCAAGCTGGAGGCGCTCGAAGGGCGTATCGAGGTGGGTTTCAGCTTCTTCATCCGCAAGCGCGCGCCGGTCTCCGGCATCGAAAGCCTCTTGGACTACCAAGGCCGCCTGATCTCTGAAACCCGCGCCGGCCAGACCACGGTCTGGGCCGAGGTGGCGGTGCCGGTCAAGAGCCTGTGCCCCTGCTCCAAAGAAATCTCCGACTATGGCGCTCACAACCAGCGCTCGCTGGTGACGGTGCGCGCTGAAATCGGCGCTCAAGCCGTCAGCTGGCAAGAGCTGGTTCGCTTTGCCGAAGAAAGCGCCTCCAGCGAAATCTGGCCGCTGCTCAAGCG
>JAIXSD010000732.1 GCA_027484885.1 Rubrivivax sp. | reverse complement strand
GAGGCCATGGCCTTGCGCCCCTTGGTGGAGGGCGAGAGCATTCTGGAGATCGGCTGCGGCCTGGGCCTGGCCAGCCTGGTCAGCCACCGCCGCGGCGCCCTGGTCACGGCCAGCGATTGCCACCCCCTGGCCGGCAACTTCTTGATGGAAAACCTGCGGCTCAATGAGCTGCCCCCGATGCGCTACTGCCACGGCGACTGGTCGGGCCAGAGCTGGGACGAGGAGCTCCTCAGCCTGGCCAGCGCCATCCACCCGCGGGCGGCAGCACGCCGCCACCGCCCGCGCGTGCAGGGCCGCTTCGACCTGATCATGGGCAGCGACATCCTCTACGAACGCGACGATGGCGGCGCACTCTGCGGCTTCATCGAGCGCCACGCCCTGCCGCATTGCGAGGTGCTGGTCGTGGACCCGAACCGCGGCAACCGCCCGGCCTTCAGCAAACGCATGGCCGGCCTGGGCTTTGAGCTGGACGACCGCCTGCTGCGCTCGGCGCCCGAGGCGGCCGAAAAGTACAGCGGCCATTTGCTGCGCTTCCAGCGCTGAGGGCAAGCATCCTCGGCGGCTAATATCGGCAGCCCATGGAGGAATGCCGTGTCCGAGGACTACAACGCCGAATCGGTGGCCTGCTTTGACAAGCATGCCCAGCGCTATGCCGAGAAATACTTTGAGCTGCGCGACTACGACCGCCACTACCAGGCCCTGGTTGATCGCCTGCCCGCCGGCGCGCCGCGCCTGCTCGACCTGGCTTGCGGGCCCGGCAATGTGGCGGCGTTTGTGCGCCACTGCCGGCCCGATGCCGACATCCTCTGCGTCGACCAGTCGGCCGCCATGCTGGCCACCGCGAGGGAACGCCTGCCCGGCATCCGCACCCATCAGGCCGACTGCCGAGACCTGTCGGCCCTGACACCTGGTTTTGACGCCCTGGCTTTCTGCTTCGGCCTGAGCTATTTCAGCGACGACGACGCGCGCCAGGTGCTGGCCGAGCTGGCCCGCCTGCTGCGCGCCGGTGGCCACCTGCTGCTCAGCACCATCACCGGAGACCCGGCCAACAGCGGCGTGCAGCTGAGCAGCAGCGGCGACCGGGTGCATATGTTCTACCGCCCGCCGGAGACGATCGCGCGCTGGCTGGAAGCAGCGGGCTTCGGCCATCTGCTGCTGGAGCGCCTGCCCAGCCCCGCCAACGCCTCGCAGGCGACGGTGGATGTGGTCATCCTGGCGCGGCGGATGACGAACACCGCAGCAGAGGCCTGACGTCCCGATCCGCCGTTATGCTGAGGGTTCCAAGATCCAGCCAGAACCCAAGCCCGGCTTGAAGAACACGAGGACCGCAGCCCATGAGCGATGCATCGCCGTCCCTGACCCCCGATTCAGCACCCATCGAAGCAGCCGCACCGGCAGCGCCGCGCTTGTGGAATCCCAACGCCGCGGCCAGCTGGAGCCTGATCTTCAGCCCCGTGTTCGGTGCCCTGCTGCAGCGGTCCAACTGGCTGGCCATGGGGCATCCCGACAAGGCGGCGCGCTCGCTGCAGTGGGTCTGGGCGTATCTCGTGTTTCTCGTGGTGACGGTCGGCCTCAGCGCCGTGCTGCCGAATGAGAAAACAGCTGACCTGCTGACGCGGGTCGCCGGCCTGGTCTTTCTGGTGGTTTGGTATTACGCCAATGGCAAGGAGCAGGTCGGCCTGGTGCTGGCCCGTTACGGGCGCGATTACCCGCGCAGATCCTGGTGGAAGCCAATTGGAATCGCGCTGCTGGTGGCCTTTGGCTTTGTGATCCTCTTCGCTTTGCTGTTCATGGCCGAGGGGCTGCCCCATGAGTGAAGAGACCGAGGACCGGGTCGCCCGCATCAGCCGCAGTTTCGAAGCCCAGGGCCTGATGCGCACCCTCGGCGCCCGCCTGGCCTGGGTGGGCGAGGGCGAGGTGCATATCGCCATGCCCAACTCAGCCGCGGTCTCGCAGCAGCAGGGCTTTGTCCATGCCGGCGCCGTCACCAGCATCGTCGACAGCGCCTGCGGCTATGCCGCGCTGAGCCTTGCGGCGCCGGGTTTCGAGGTGGTGTCCGCCGAGTTCAAGATCAATCTGATGCGGCCGGCCATCGGCGCACATTTCCTGGCCGTGGGCAAGGTGCAGAACGCCGGCCGCCTGCTGACCGTGTGCAGCGGCGAGGTGCGAGCCTTTCTGAGTGAGGACGCCCGCGACTTCAAGGTCGTGGCCCTGATGCAGGCGACCATGGTGCTGGTGCAGCCGCGCTGAGGCCCGGCCCTCAGGGTTGAACCCGGGGAAATCACAGGGCGCCGTGCGCTATGCGCTCACTACACTGCACTCGCCGCAGGTCGGGCCGCGAGTTCAGCGGATGGGCTCATGGTCGGTCAGCCTTGGCGGACGGTTCCCTGTTCAGTGTTTTGTGCGCAAAACGCCCAATTCCAGCATCGCCCCACAAGGCCTGTCGAATGCACCTGTCGATTTGTTCTCGGTCTTGACCGCCTGATTGCTCACCACACTTGAGCCTGCACTCAACTCGCCCTCTGTTGTGCCGATACCGCCGTCAATGAGCCGAGGATCCGTTCGTTTCACGAGGGCTGAGTCACCCGCGTCCGCTGCGCCGCGGGCGGGCGCCCGCCTGTGGGCTCGCGCGCAGGGGCTGTTGGTCGTGTTCAGCGCCTTGGCCCTGGCCGCCTGCCAGCCGCAGGCGCCGGCCCAGGACGAGAACAGCCGCGGCGCACCAGCCTCGACCCGCCAGACCAGCGGCATCGACCAGGAGCTGCAGGACCCGATTTGGGGCGAGCTGGAGCGCGTGGAGCGCGAAGGGCGCAGCCACCCGGCGGCCAGCGAGCATGTGCTGCACGAGATGCAGCCGCGCACGGCACCGGGCAGCCTGGCGCGCGTGCAACTGCTGGCCTTGCGCGGCTATCTGAGCACCGAGATGCG
>JAIXSD010000316.1 GCA_027484885.1 Rubrivivax sp. | reverse complement strand
GCCGCGGATGCGCAGGCGCTGCAGAAGCGGGCCGTGGACTTTGCCGTGCAGCTTCGGCCTCAGCTTGCCGTCCGGCTTGGCGTTCGGCTTGGTGTTCTTCTCGGACTTCGCGTCCTCGAGGGCCAGCGCCGCCAGCCGCTCCCCCAGCTCGCGCTTGTGGCGTGGGTGCAGATTGCCATCGTCCGTCAGGTCGCTGCTGAGCACCAGGCCGGTGCGCGGCAGGCGCAGCGCCCTCGCCTGCGCCTCGCGCAGCTCGGCCCAGGCGCTGCCCTGAAGGCTGTTGTTCTGCCAGGGCTGGTCGGCCGCCAGCTGCACGATGAAGAAGGGGAAGTCGCCCTGCCCCCAGCGCGCGCGCAGATCGCCGATGAAGGCCGGCAGCAGGCGCTCGTACTGGGCCGCGCGCGGCACATTGCTCTCGCCCTGGTACCAGAGCATGCCGCGCATCGGCAGGCCTTGCAGCGGTCTGAGCATGCCGTTGAACAGCAGCGAGGGCAGATCGTTGGGGCCCAGCTCGGGCTTCTCGAGCACCGATTCGACCTGGGCCCGCCAGGGCCCGGCCAGGCTCAGCGCCTGCCCACCGAGTTGCAGGGCCAGGCCCTCCGGCCGGCCATGCAGACCGCCACCGCCGCCGCTGTCGCGCACGCGCACCGCGATCACATTGAGGCCGGCGCGCAGCAGGCCTGGCGCCAAGGCGTAGCGCCGCGGCTGGTCCCAGCCACACTGGCCGCCCACGGCCTGGCCGTTGACGAAGCTCTCATCACAATCGTCAATCAAGCCCAGGTTCAGCATCGCCTCGGGCGCCGCGGCCTGCGCTTCGCTGAGCAGCACGCTGCGGCGGTACCAGACCGTGCCGTCCAGATCAGCCAGGCCCTGGCCTTCCCACATGCCCGGCGCTTGCAACAGCGGCCAGCGGCTGTCATCCCAATCAGGGCGGGCCCAGCCGGCCAGGGCCTGCGCGGGCTCGCTCGCCCCCCTGCCCTGCCAGGCGGTGAGCAGGGCGTCCATGCGCACCTGGTAGCGCGCGGCATAGGCCTGCGGCGAGTCCGGCATGCCGGCCAGCAAGGGGGCAATGTCGGGCTGGCGGGCCAGGGCCTCACGGCTCATCCAGCTCTCGATCTGGGTGCCGCCCCAGGAGACATTGAGCAGGCCGATGGGCACGCCCGGCTGCTTCTGCCGCAGCTGCTTGGCGAAGTGATAGGCCACGGCGCTGAACTCCGCCGCGTGGGGCGCATTGGCGGGCTGCCAGAGCGCAGGTGCCAGATCACTTTGCGGCTGGGTGGCCGTGCGGTGGGCAATCTTGAGGTGGCGCAGGCCTGGGTCTTGGGCCACGGCCGCTTCGGCCGGGCCGCCAAAGGACTCGCGCAACGGCCATTCCATATTCGACTGGCCTGAAGCCAGCCAGACATCACCGACCAGCACATCGCTGAGCAGCAAGGCTTGCGCACTGCGATCGCCACGCAACTCCAGCTGGTAGGGGCCGCCGGCCGCCTCGGGGCGCAGCAGCACCCGCCAGCGGCCCTGGGCATCGGCCTGCGCGGTCTGGTGCTGCCCATGCAGGCGCAGCTCGATGCGCTCGCCGGGCTCGGCCTGGCCCCAGACCGGGATGGGCGCGCCGCGCTGCAGCACCATGTGATCACCAAACACGCCGTGCAGCCGCAATTCGGCCTGCGCCGCCGTGCTGGTCAGCGCCGCCACAGCGCTGAGCGCCGAAACAAGCAGCGCGCCCGCGCGGTTGCGCCTCACTGCCCGGCCCAGGTGAAAGTGACCACGCTGTGGCGCGGCAGGGTGTAGGCAAAACGGCGCGCGCCCTGCCCGACGCTGAAGCGGCGGCTCTGCGCCTCGCCATTGCTGACGATCAGAGCAATGGAGCCATCGTCGGCATTGCGAAAGGCCACGGTTTCCAGGCCGCTCAACTTGGTCGGCGAGGCAATGCGCTGCGCACCGCGGCGCACGAACTTGCTGGCGTGGCCGAGGGCGTAGTACTCGATGTTGCGGGTCACCTCGCCAGTCTTGGAATTGATGGTGACCACGCCACGGCAGTCCTTGCAACCGCCCAGGTGAGGCCCGTGGTTCTCGTCCAGCGCCATATTCCACATCAGCACGCCCTTGGCCCAGCCGCGGGTGCTGCCGATCACCAGATGACTCATCATCCAGGGCAAGGTTTTGTGCCACTCGGGCGCCCATTCGCCGCCCGAGCATTCGGTGAACCAGGTGTCTTTGTCGGGGTGGGCTTCATGGACCACGGTCTGGGCCTGCACATCGCCGGCATAGCAATGCCAGCCCACACCGGAGATATAGCGCCGGGCCACGGGGTCGGCCAGCACGGCCAGGGGCGACTTCAGTTCATCCCAGTTGTGGTCCCAGTCGATCAGCTGCGTCTTCAGGCCGCGTTGCGCGAGCAAAGGCCCCAGGTGCTGGCCGACCAGGGCGGCGCGTTCGGCCGGATCGACGCGCATGCCGGGGTAGTCAGGCGGCTCGAAGTGAGGCTCGTTCTGAATCGTCAGCGCAAAGATCGGCACGCCTTCGGCCGCGAACGCGTCCACATAACGGACCAGGTATTCGGAGAACACACCGTACATCTCGGGCTTGAGCCGGCCCTTGATCAGGCTGTCGGTCTGCTTCATCCAGCCCGGCGCGCTCCAGGGCGAGGCCATCACCTGCAGGCGGGGATTGATGGCCAAGGCCGACTTGACCACGGGCAGCAGCTCGGCGCGCGCAGCTTCGATCGAGAAGGCCTTCAATGCCATATCGGTCTGGCCGGGAGGCAGGTCCAGATAGCTGTAGTGGCTGCGCGAAAAGTCCGAGGAACCGATGGTCAGGCGGGTCAGATCAAAGCCGATCCCCCCCGGCCCACGGCCGAACAACTCCTGCAACAAGGCCTTGCGCTGCGTCTCGCTCATGCGCTGCTGCATCAGCCAGACTGAGGCATCGGTGAGCGAGGCCCCGAAACCTTCCATGGTCTGGAAGCGTTGGCTGGGGTCCACCTCGATGTGCAGGGGCAGCGCCTTCAGCCCGGGCTTGAAACGGCGATCAGGTTCGCGGGCCAGCAGGCGGTTTTGGTCGGCGCGCGTCTGCCAGGAGGACACGCTGCCCGCGTCCGGGGCGGCCTTGGCCCCACCGGCATTGGTGCCGGCACTAGCGCCCGCATTAGCGCCCGCACTGAGGCAGACAGCCAGCATCAGCAGCGCAGACGCAAGGCCTGGACGGCTGGAGGAGGAGTTGGCAGGAAACAGAAAGTTCATGGGGGAGTCGGGTCAGAAAACGAAAAGAACAAGCGCCGCACCGGGCGCCGGCATCGAATCAATCCAGGCGCACGCGCAGCAGCACCGGGTGGTGGTCAGAGGGGAAACGGCCCGCCTGCGAATCGCTGAGCACGCCGTACTTGAGCACCGTGATGCCGGGGCTGAGGAAGAGGTAGTCGATGCGGGCCGTCATCGGCGCGTCGATCTTGAAATCGTTGAAGGTGCCGATCGGGCCGTAGGGCGGGCTCTGGCTGACCCGGTAGGCATCGCGCAGCGCTGCCTGCATGCGCTGGATCTGCTCGGTCTCGGGGGTCGAGTTGAAGTCGCCAAGGCAGATCACCGGCGCCGTGCCGGCAATCTCCTTGACCTTGAGCAACAAGAGCTTGGCCGATTCCTTGCGGGCCACTTCACCCTCGTGGTCGAAGTGCACCGAGAAGACAAAGAAGCGGCGCTGGCTCTGCCGGTCGCGCAGCTGCACCCAGCTGGCCAAGCGGTTGCAGCAGCGCGCATCCCAGCCTTTGGAGGGCACATCGGGGGTCTGGCTGAGCCAGAAATCGCCGTTGCTGAGCGCCTCGAAGCGCGCCTTGCGAAAGAAGATGGCCGAGTGCTCGCCGGCGCGTTTGCCATCATCGCGGCCCACGCCGACATGGGCAAACTCCTCCATGCGGGACAGCTCGTCGATCTGTTCAGGCAGGCCCTCCTGGGTGCCGAAGACATCGAACTCGTGGTAGCGGATCAAGGCCTTGACGGCCTCAGCCCGCTGAGGCCAGGCGTTGGGCCCATCCGAGGCCACATGGAGCCGCAGGTTGTAGGTGGCGACATGGAAGCTGGGGCCAGGGCTGGGGCTGGGCGCCGCGTGCACTGCGGCAGTCAGCAGCCCGGCCAGCAAGCCTGCTGCGAGGCGGGCCCTGCAGCCCAGCGCAAGGCGGGAAATTGCAGTCATTCGGAACTCCTGGGTTCAGTGCGGCCGGGTGAGCCCGGAGGCCTGGCAATGCTGGGCGATGTAGTCGGCCTGCGTGGGCATGACCTGCACGCAGCGCGCGATCACCTGCCGGATGTGATCGAGCAGCTCCACCGCCTCGGCCTGGGGCGTTTGTTCGGCCAGCGGGTGGTAGCCGCGAGGCAGCAGGCCCTGGCCATTCATCACCTGCAGCCAGCTCAGCTCGGCGAAGAGCTCATCGGCCTCGCGCACGATGCGGCCATTGCTGCAGAACAAATCGATCTTGCGCTGCAAGGTCTCGGGCACCTCCATCTGGCGGCAGTGGTTCCAGAACGGCGAGTCGTCCCGCGCCGTGGCCTTGTAGTGCAGGATGATGAAGTCGCGGATGCGCTCGTATTCAAACTGGGTCTGGCGGTTGTATTCGGCAATGTCGGCCGCATCCAGGCCGCCATGCGGGAAGAAGCTCATCAGCCGCGCCAGCGCGGTTTGGATCAGGTGGATGCTGGTTGATTCCAGCGGTTCCAGAAAGCCACCTGACAGGCCCACGGCCAGGCAATTCTGATGCCAGGCCTGGCGCCGCCGCCCGGGCTGGAAACGAATCGAGCGCGCCTCAGCCAGTGGCTTGCCGTCGAGATGGCGCACCAGCAGATCGCGTGCCTCGCCCTCGTCCATGAAGCGGCTGGCAAACACATGGCCGTTGCCCGTGCGGTGCTGCAGCGGAATGCGCCACTGCCAGCCGGCACTGTGGGCCGTGGCCCGGGTCATGGGCAGCAAGGGGCCGGCCGATTCACAAGGCACAGCCCAGGCGCGATCGCAGGGCAGCCAGTGCGACCAGTCTTCGAAACCCACGCCCAAGGTCTGGCCGATCAGCAAGGCGCGCATGCCGGTGCAGTCGAGGAAAAAATCGCCCTCGATCTGCTCGCCGCTGTCCAGGCGCAGGGCGCGGATGCGGCCATCGTCTGCGGCGCGCAGCACCTCGACGATGCGCCCTTCGCTGCGAAGCGCGCCGCGCTGCTCGGCATGGCGGCGCAAGTAGGCGGCGTAGAGGCCGGCGTCGAACTGGTAGGCGTAGGCGATATCGGCCAGGGGCGAGCCGGCCATCTCGGGCCGGGCGCGCATGAACTTGGCCTGGCGCGGCGCGCTGGTGTTGATGGAGTAATCATCCAGGGCCGAGGCCAGTCCTTCGCGGCGCAGGCGCAGCCACTGGTGGTGAAAGCCCACCGTACCGAAATCCTGGCCGAAGCTGCCAAAACCATGGATGTAGCGCTCGCCCAGCCGGCCCCAGTTGACGAACTCGATGCCCATCTTGAAGCTGCCCTGGGTGGCGCGGATGAAGTCGTTCTCATCGAG